>JANLRI010000073.1:0-14587 GCA_031361565.1 Betaproteobacteria bacterium
CGCGTCAACCATTGTGGCAGGGTCAGTCGACCCCATGACGGTGAAATTAGAGCTGGCAACACTGCCAATCACGCCCTCGCTTGCAAGTTCTTGCAAGCGATCAATTGGGTAAACGATGTTGAGATCGCGCTGATAGCCTGCACGATCAAAATTGATCGACACATGACTGATCAGAAGCTCTGCACTGTCCAGCGACGTGGGCAAAGAGCGAACCTCCGCCGACCCCACGGGAAAGGGTTTATCACCGCGACGGATTAAGGCAGCACTGCTGATGATCGCAACCCTACGCTGCGCTAGCACCGGCCCAGACACGAACGGCCTTGAATCAAAGGCGGGACAGGCGAGCGACTCCACGGCGGATCGTGTTGGCTCAGGGATATCTTCAAGTCTTGCCATTTGGCCTCCTAGAGGGAACACACCTAACTATACGGGCATTTTGTAGCAGCCTTCGAGCAAAAATCACCACCTGCAAATTCGGGAACGCAACTGTTGTGCAACGCATCTGGCGGAAGAGAATGAGAGTCGAACTCACCAGGGACGTTAAACGCCCCTCACCGGGTTTGAAGTCCGGGCACCCCACCGGGAGCAAGCCTCTTCCATGTCTGTCACAACAGTATATCCCGGTTAGATGGGAAGACGCAGCCTATCATGCCGAACAACAGCAGGATAGATCGGCAATCATGCGGGCGGACGGAGTTGTTTAAGTTGCGCGAGCAACATACTTTCATTTTCGATGCACCGAAAGTCAAACACCAAGGCGTCCTTTTCCACACGCCCGATGACGGGCACGGGCAAGGCGCGTAGCTGACTCTGAAGTCGCATGAGCGCCCCTCCTCGGCCCCGGGCCATCCGAGGCATGATCGCAAGCCCGGCACTCTTCAGTTTCTGAGTCGGCTGCGCACCCGAGCCGATTTCACTCTCACACTCAATAAGTTCAACATCGGCCCAGCCAGCCAGTTGCGCAGCTAATATCGGCTGCACGCGCGCCGCAGTCGCACGAACTGCCTCAGGACTTCTGATAAGTAAACGAAGTGTCGGCAATCGTTCTGCGAGTTGCTGCGGATTGAGATAGAGGCGGAGCACGGCTTCAAGCGCCGCCATGCCCATCTTATCGATACGCAAGGCTCGCTTCAAAGGATTACGCTTAATTTTCGCAATGAGCTCTGCCTTGCCTACGATGAGACCGACTTGAGGGCCACCTAAGAGTTTGTCGCCGCTGAACATGACCAGATCTGCACCCTGCGCAATCGTCTCCGCTGGAGTCGGTTCTTTCGGTAGTCCATAGGCGCTCAGATCAATCAATGCGCCCGCGCCTAGATCCACCACGAAAGGTACACCGTGAGCGTGGCAGGCACGAGCAAGCTCGGCCTCAGACACTGAAGCCGTAAAACCTCGCACGACGTAATTACTGGTATGAACCTTCATCACCAGTGCAGTCTTGGGGCTCATTACTTGTACAAAATCGTTAAGGTGGGTGCGATTCGTGGTACCGACTTCGACCAAGCGGCATCCCGCCCTTGACATGATCTCGGGCAGTCGAAATGAGCCGCCGATTTCAATCAGTTCACCGCGGGAGACGGGCACCTCGCGCTTGAGCGCCAGGGCATTGAGCACCAGTAGAATTGCGGCGGCGCAATTATTGACGACGGTGGCCGCTTCAGCACCAGTCAGCCTTTGCAGCAACGCTTCAACATGCGAGTCACGGTCGCCACGAGCACCGCGCTCAAGATCAAATTCCAGGTTACTCGCGCCGGAGGCCGTCGCGCAAATTGCATCGAGCGCTTCTTGCGGCAAGGGCGCCCGTCCCAGGTTGGTATGCAATACCGTTCCGGTCAGGTTAAGGACGGCTTGAAAGCTCGGCCGAAAAGCATCTTCGAGACGCGCAGCTACTGCGCTGAGAATGCTCTCCTCCGAAGCCACCGTTTGTTCATTCGTGTTATCGAGCTCAGCGATGGCCAAGAGGCGCTGGCCGGCGAGTTCCACACGAATCGCTTCGACCAAGGCGCTGCGGCCAAAGCGCCCGATCAGCGTCAAGGACCGGCCATGGTTGGTAAGCCGATCAACAGAAGGCAGGCGAATCGATTGGTTTTTTTTGAGAGAGCTCATGCTTCAGGTCGGTTTGCGCGCATAGGTTTCAGTCATCCAGCGATGCTTGCCTGCGAAGCGGGTAATGCCGTGCCGATCAAAATACTCCAATACTTGAATCGTCGAGTTTCGACCTATGCCGGACCGATCTCGATAAGCGGCGGCATCAAACCCAGACTCGCCCGACTGTACTGCCAACTCATGGGCGATATCCGCCAAAGCGTCAATCGTTGAGGGCAGGTAAAAACGATTACTTGCCACAGCAGCAAAATGGCCACCCTGGCTAGCACTTTGCAAGTAAACTAGCAATACTCCAGGATCTATTTCGAGCAGCTTGGCAAGATCTCCGACAATCGGGGGGCGCAGACCATTGGACTGCAAAATACGACTGATTCTTTCGAACAGCACTCGGTCCTTTTCACTCATGCGGGCACGATGCCCAGAGGCACGAACGACTAGCCCGTCGCGGACAATGGTTTGCTCGTCGAGTAGCGAGCGTAAAGCAGCAGAGGCGATCGTCGCGTTTCTCGACACCATCGTTAGAAGAGTACTTTCTGCGAGTCCTAACCTATCGGCCCGAGTCGCGTGATATTGGGAAATGGTCTCCAACAAGCCGTTTTTTAAGGACTGCCAACGCACCTCTGCAACAGCGAGTTCCTGCCTCTTGCGCGCCACCACCCGAACGCCGGGCAAGGCCCTGAGGGATGCTCGTTGAGCAGGGTTCAAATTCCAGGCGCATTCGAATGCTTGTAAATCGAGGCCTTCGGGCTTTAATGCGAGCATCAGCATCAGGGCTTCATGAGCTGTCGCCGCCCCCATGGCCTCGAGTTCGCGAAGGCGCCCTTCTTTGGCTCGGCCACGAACCGGGCCAAAAGGATCAACCACCCGACCGCCACCAATAGTCCGCTGGGCCGCTTGATCGCGCAGTACAAAGCGATCCCCATGCAAAGCGGCAATCGGCCGCTCAAGCACCAGTTGCGCGAATTCGGTATGGCCTGCGGCCAGGGTCTTGGCGCGCAACAAGGCTACCCGAGCCGGTATCGACGCGGCCGCCAAATGAAGTTGTACCGATGCGCCGTCCGCCAAGAAACGCGCCTCGCTCGCCAGCAAGGTGAGTTCAACATCCAGCCTTTGGGTCGGCGCATGAATCGCCTGGGCAAGTACCCATGACCCCCGCCCGACATCTTCTTTCTTCAGATCGAGACCGCTCAAATTCAGGGCGCAGCGCTGCCCGGCCAGCGCGAATTGGGCCGATTGGTTGTGCGCATGTATGCTCCGAATGCGAGCCTCCACCCCCACAGGCGAGACCGTGACCCGATCTCCGACCTGTGCTCGCCCTGAGTAAACAGCACCAGAAACAACGAGCCCTGCACCCGCCACGACAAAGGCCCGATCAATCGATAAGCGAAAGTTACCTGCTGGATACTGACTCGTAGCAGCTCGTGATGTCTTAGCCTCAATCTGCTTCGCGAGATCGGTCAGACTTTCACGCAGCGCTTCAACCCCCTCACCCGTGGTCGCGACTAATGGGAAAATTAAGGCATCTCGCCTACTGGTATTGGCGAGCAAGGTACGAATTTCCTGCATCGCCTGGGCCTTCCGGGCCGCGTCAACCCGATCAATCTTAGTCAGGGCCACCACCACCTGTCGCACACCCAGTATCTCAAGAATGGCCAGATGCTCACGGGTTTGCGGCATCGGACCATCGTCTGCGGCGATCACTAACAGTGCACAGTCAATGGCGGCCACGCCCGCCAACATATTGCGAACGAAGCGCTCGTGACCGGGGACATCCACGAAGCCAATCGGTTCAACTAAACCAAAATCAGCATAGGCGAAGCCCAAATCGATGGACATGCCGCGCCGTTTCTCTTCCTCAAGCCGATCCGTGTCAATTTGGGTCAGCGCCCGAATCAGGCTGGTCTTGCCATGATCCACATGGCCTGCGGTTGCCACGATCACGGTGAGCTCCAATCAGAGAGGCCACCGGACGGATTGATTAGGCAGGAAGTGTCAGGTCTTGGTAAGTGCCTCAACAATTTTCTCGACGGCATTCTCTGCCAAAGCCCGCAACTCGGCATCGCTGCGATCCTGGATAGGATGCTGGACGAACACCATCTTGGGATCAAGCCCGAGGGTTTTTGCTTGCGCCGCAGCAGCAGGCACAAACTCTGTAGAAGCAACTCCAACGCCAGGAATACCGCGACCTTCGAAATCTGCGATGTCATGCATACAGCACGACGTGCAGGATCCTCAGTCGGCAAGTCCTTCGACAACCACGTTGCATTCGGCCGCAATTTGCTGCCTGAGCGCATCGGGTGCCGGGCGCGTAAAGGTCGGCTTGCGATAGCGCTTCACCGCAAGGCCTCTTGCGCTGAGCAACTCGTCAACCCGATCAAGGAAAATGTTTCCTCGCGCTTTGGAAATATCAAGTAGCCCAACGCACAATCCACTGAGGGACACCGGCCTTGCGTGCAAGGCACGGGCTGCAGGTGAAAGCTCAGCGGTAGGGTCGAGCAGGACAATCGCTCCACTCATAAGGTAATCTCCTTGGTAACAGGAATCGAACCAACCGGACCAGAGGCAGCCCAACCAGCGATGACGGCAGAAAACAATCCCGCTCCGCCTCCGGCGCGCACGATCAAGATGCCGCCAGGGCGAAATTTTGAAATCTTGGTGCCTGCCAGAGACTTCGGCAATCCTTCGGCGATACCACCCGCACCAGCCAACATTTCATCGGCAGGCAGCAATAACAATTGCGTCAGCTCCTCGAGCAGTCTAGCCTTCGTCCAGCCCGCCTCAAAAAAAACACGGCAATGATCGGGCGACACCACAAGCAGCGCATCACCCGCCATGGCCAACTTGGGATGATCCACGGCACGCATGCAGGCGGCAAAGCTGCGGGCCAGGGATTCAGGGGTGCGAGACTTCTGATCGACGATGCCTTGAACGCCCTCGCCCGCAAAGAGTGTCACGGTTGAGATGTTGCGCGCATAGCCTCGCTCCACCGATAAGGGCTGCCACTCCTCAAGTACCGAATCTGCAAAACAAAAGGTGTATTTGCCAGGTGTGCCCAAGGTTGAGCGATCCACCTCACCGGGGCGACCTCCGCCAACATTACGTATGACCAATTGCAAGGCCCGACCAATCGAAGCATTAGCGCGATTGCCCTGGCCTAAGGCATTGACACCCGAGTTCATGCCAACCGATTTGGCGATGGGACCATTCACAATCACCACAGGGCCTGCAAACATGGTGGTGCACAAAATGCCATGCATGCCGAACTCGTCAATGAGGGACGCCTCCACGGCGGCCAGCACTACGGGCATGTATTCCGGCTTGCAGCCCGCCATGACCGCATTAATAGCCACCTTTTCGACCGTGCAAGCCGCCAAGTCGGGCGGCACCATTCCAAGGATTTCGCCTGGATCGCGGGTCGTCCCAGTCAGCATGCGCAAGACCCGTTCACGGGTGGGGGGTACGACCGGCAACCCATCCGACCAGCCGCGCGCGTAACACGCTTCAATTGGATCTTCCGAATCACCCAGCTCAACACTTCGCGAATGGAACGTGGCCTTGCCAAAACGTACGGCCAGCTCTTCGGCCAAGCCTGGCTCAAGCGTGAGTGAGCCACACCCCGGTCTGGAAACCGGTAGGTTTTGACCTAGATCAGCGCGACCGCTGATGCGTTGCCAATCCTCGCGATGCCAACCATAAGTGCGTGCAACTTCAACGCCGTTGGCCACTCGAATTAAGGTGGGGACGAATTCTATGTCCAGACCAAAAGAATGTTCTAGCGACTCATCGAAAATGACTGCAGTTGCACCTGCACCAAAGCTAGGATCGTCCTGGCAATAAACGGTCAGCGACTCGCTTTCGGACAGTTCACGCAGCAATGGCTCGACCAAAACGCAAGTTGGGCATTCGCGCTTGGCAACGACAATCAAACCATCCGGCAAAACGCCCATGGGCTAGCTCCGTCAAGATACGAAATCACAAAAACGCGACTAGGCGACAAGATCATACTATGAAGCAGGCGCTTCAATTAAAAAGAAATCGAAATTTCCAAACCGGGATGGGCATTACGAATCGACCAGGTTGCACCGTGCGCTTGGGCGACTAAACGGGAAAGGTATAGGCCTAGACCGACGCCGCCTGTAGCGCGGGTTCTGGAACTGTCTAAGCGGTAAAATGGCTGGGCTAGCTTGGCGAGTTCCGCCTCGCGGACGCCCGGACCAAAATCTCGAATGCTGAGCTTTACCCTCGTTTTATCTAGGGATTCGAGCCGAATCTCCGGCAAAGGCTGTGTGGCGCCGGGTATTGCACCATGGCGCAAGGCATTGTCCAAGAGGTTGCGAAGCAACAAGCGAATTCGGGTTCGATCCAAACGTAGGAGCGACAAATTCGGGTCTGTTCGAAACTGAAAAGCGCGCAGACCCGGTTGGGCCTCTAGGTGAGTTCGAATGAGCTGCGCTAAATCGGTCTCTTCCAAATACAGAGCGCGATGACCGGCCCCGAGCTGCTCGCTTTCGAGCAAATCTTGAATGAGGTCACGCATCAGATTTAAATCGGCGACAAGCGCGGATTTTTGAGTGAGCGTGGCCTCCTCGTCGGGCAGGAGTTCGGCGTTCACCTTGGCTCTCGTCAGGGGGCTGCGTAGTTCGTGGCTCATGGCCAGCAACAAAGCTCGCTTGGAGTCGAGCATTTGCTGAATCTCCCTGGCCATGGCATTGACCTCCTGCGCCAAGACCCCAAGTTCATTTTGGCTTCGTACTGCAATGACTTGAGCGAACTCTCCCCGCCCAAAACGCACGGTGCCCGCTCGGATCTCATCGAGCGGGCTTAGGAGTCGCCTGACATACCAATAGGCCAAGCCAATAAGTAAAAGAATCGCACTCAGACTAAGCCAAAAAAGACCGTGAGGTCGATGCTCCATCGCGGAAAAGTTTAGTGAAAATTCAATCAAATGGCCGTCTTGACTCCGTCGGCTAAGCATCGGCGGCCGCGCTGGGTCATCATGGTCTGCAGCTTTATTACCACCCCTATTCTCCCACTTATTCACATCCGTTTGGTCTCGCCAATCTGAGCCACGACTTGGCCAAGTTCTTGATCCTAAGGAATCAACATTTGATTGCCAGTTCACAATCGGGCCAGACAGACGGATCGCAATAGGCAAACGGCTCGCTAAGTGTTTTGCGCGTTCAATACTGGGCGGCGAGCCAAGATCGGCGGCCAGGCGATCAACATAATCACTGACCAAAGGACGGGTCAGATCACGCCAACTATAGCCAAAAGCATAGCGGGTGCCTGTCGAAAAAATGAGTGCAGTTGCCAATCCGAGCAAAAGAAACAGAGCAATGATCTGCACGCGTAAGCGACGTAAGGATTGGCGCACAGACCGCCGAATCCGAACAAGCAACTCAGCCATGCGCACCTCGATCTGGAATCAGAGGCAGGACAGCCAGGGCGTAGCCTGCGTTACGCATCGTCTTGATGCAATCAAGCGGTTCGAGTTTCTTGCGTAATCGGCTCACCAGAATATCTACAGCGCGGGTAAAAAGCTCGACCTCATGACCACGCAAATGATTCAGAATGTCGTCCCTACTGAACACTTTACCGGGGGAAGAGGCCAGTAAAACCATCAGATCGAACTCCGTACTGGTAAGCTCCAAAAGCACACTCTGTCGAAGAACCGTTCGGGTCGCAAGATCAAGTTCCAAATCCTGGAACTTCAAGGTTGTGCTGGCCTTGGCGTTAGCTGCGACCGGCCTAGCGCGCCTCAAAACGGTCTGGACTCTAGCGACCAATTCTCGCGGTTCGAAGGGCTTGGGTAAGTAATCGTCGGCCCCTAGTTCAAGGCCGACTACACGGTCCATGACATCGCCTCTGGCCGTCAGCATAATGATCGGAATCGAGCTTGACTTTCGGATCGTCCGGCACAGCTCAAAACCATCCATTTCCGGCAGCATCACATCGAGAATTACAGCGTCAATATCGCCAAGCTGTAGGCGTTTCAACCCCAAACTTGGTCTTAGCATTTGCACCAGCTCAAGACTGAAACGCGCAAAGTAACTCGCTAAAGGGCCGCCGAGCTGCTCGTCATCATCGACCATCAAGACTCGGTGCATCGCTTGCTTGTCTGGTAAAAGCTTTTGGGGATCGAAGGCGCTCGGGTTCATTGCCGCTATTGTGCATGATCAAGCGCCTCCGATGATTGTCCGGGCGCGAGTTAGCCGCGCCCACCCCAGTGGCGGCCACCGCGTTGCAAAAAGTCGCGCACTTTCTGCTGTTGACCTGCGTTCAAACCGTCATAAAAGTCGCCCAAGGCTGCGACGACTTCTGGGCTTTTAGAACTGATCGCTGCAGTTTTTTCACCGACCATGGACTGAGCTCGGGCTCGATCAAACTTTTCGCCAGTGATCAGTGCCTGGATCTCCGCCTTCGGGTCGCTACTCTTGCCTTTGAGTGCAAGACGCTGCTCCTGCACCTTATCAGCCAAAACACCAAGCTTTAGCTTCTGATCTGCATTCAGTTCAAGTTGAGCGCTGACTCGTTCAATCATTTTTTCGCGAAACTTGGCGACATCGGCAGCGCTATGCGGTGCGCCTGGACCGTGTGGACGGTGCGCGCAGGCGGAAAGACCGCCCAACAGGACCACGCCACTAAAGAGTCCCACCACGGCCCGGGTACTCCAAAACTTAAAAAGACTTTGTTTCATGATTTTCCTTCACTTTCTGATGAGGTTTAAACAGAGAGAGCCCATCATCGGCCAAGAAGACCGAAAGATCCTCTCTGTAAGGTCTCGCTTTGTTTCACTTTGTTTCAGTCATCCAACAGCTATCATTCGCCTGTGAGTACTTCCAATATCATTCTGACCAGCTTAAACGCCCGCTATTCGCACACCAATCTTGCCCTGCGCTGGCTGATGGCGAATCTTGGTCCCCTGCAAGCGCAGGCCGAAATTCTTGAGATGGTCATCGGTATTCGGCCCGAGGTGGCCGTAGAAAAGCTTCTGGCTTTAAAGCCTCGCGTGATCGGTTTTTCCGTCTATATCTGGAATATCGAAGAAACCACTCGCATTGTGCAACTCCTGAAAGTTCTGGCGCCCGAAGTCAAAATAGTGCTCGGTGGACCGGAAGTGAGCCACGAGACACAAAACCAAATGATTTGTCAGCTCGCCGATCACATCATCACCGGCCCAGGCGAGGACGCATTCGCTCGCCTTTGCCAGCAACTTCTTGTGGGGCCAAGCCCGCTGATGAAAATCATACCGGGTGACAGTGCCTCAAGCGATCAGTTGGCCAATTTGAAAACGCCCTACCATCTCTATAACGACGTCGATATCGCACATCGTCTCACCTACTTCGAAGCTTCGCGCGGCTGCCCCTTTAAATGTGAATTTTGTCTTTCTGCGCTGGATAAAACGGCTTGGCCGTTCTCGCTCGATCAAACCCTCGCCGACCTGGAACAACTCTACACACGCGGCGCCCGCACCTTCAAATTCATAGATCGCACCTTCAATCTGAAAGTCGATACCAGCGTAGCCATACTGCGCTTTTTCCTCGAGCGACAACTCCCCGATGATCCTGTGTTCGCCCATTTCGAAGTCATTCCGGATCATTTGCCTGAGGCGCTCAAAGCATTGATTGTGCAGTTCCCCCGTGGCGCTCTGCAATTCGAAATTGGTATCCAGACCTTAAACTCCAAGGTTCAGAAGTTGATCAGTCGCCGTCAGGACAATTTAAAGGCCGAGACCAATGTACGTTGGTTAGTCACCCAGACGCAAGTGCACCTTCATCTAGACTTGATTGCAGGCCTGCCAGGAGAGGATTTAAAAAGCTTCGCGGAGGGATTCGACCAATTGGTCGACTGGTTGGGCCTCGCTAGAGCCCAACATCACGAGATTCAGCTTGGCATTCTTAAGCGCCTACGAGGCACGCCACTCATTCGTCACACGGAGGAATACCAACTTAAGTTCAACCCCAATCCTCCCTACAACGTGCTCGCGACCTCTAGCCTGCCCTTTCAGGAAATGCGACGCATGGAGCGCTTCGCTCGCTACTGGGATTTGATCGCTAACCGCGAGGCCAGCGCGGCGCTTGATGACGATAAGTCGGAGCTCCTTGCGAAGTTATTAGGCGGGACTGTCGGCGCAACGCCATTCGAAAGATTCATGTCTTTTTCCGACTGGTTATACG
This sequence comes from Betaproteobacteria bacterium, assembly GCA_031361565.1. Classification (GTDB taxonomy): domain Bacteria; phylum Pseudomonadota; class Gammaproteobacteria; order Burkholderiales; family Burkholderiaceae_E; genus JAPOKJ01. The sequence goes on from JANLRI010000073.1 coordinate 10,284, forward strand.
TCAAAACGGACACTACGTTTCGGATTGAAAAGCAGCGTTTAAGTCGACTGATTTTGGAGTGGTTAGACACGACTGAGTCGAGTCATAAGCAACACCGGCAAGAGTCCTACAGCAACAATCGCTAATGATGGCAGGGCTGCATCGGCGAGGCGTTCGTCGCTCGCGAATTGATACACCACAACCGCCAGGGTATCGGTATTGAAGGGGCGAAGAATCAAGGTTGCGGGCAGCTCTTTCAAGCTATCGACCATCACCAAAAGTAGTGCTGTGAGCAGACTGCGCCGCATTAAAGGGAAGTGAACCTCTTTGAGCACTTCCGATGGGCGACGACCGAGGCTTCTGGCCGCTTGGTCCAAGACTGGACTCACCTGCTTCAAGCCAGCATCAAGCGTTTGAAACGCCACTGCATAAAAACGGACCATATAGGCATAGACCACGCCCACGGAGGAACCCAGCATTAGGCCAGAAACTCCTATGACTGTGGCGAGTCCCGCGTCAATATAGGCCAGAGCGATGAGAAGGCCGACCGCGATCACCAGCCCGGGTAAGGCGTAGCCAGCATTTGCAAAGCTAATGGCGACCAGCATCGAGCGACGCGCACTCAGGCGCAAAGCGTAAACCGCCATAAGCGCTAAACCTACGGTCGCAAAAGCGGCGAGCAATGACAAATAAAAGCTATTCCAAAGCCAGTGCAGCATGCGGAAATCAAAAGCCCCACCCTCCTGAGACCATTTAATAAGCAGGAGCAGGACCGGTAAACCGAAAGCGAAAAAAGGTACAGCAGCGCATATCGCCAGGGCCAATAACGCTCCCACACCCCCGAGCCATCGGGGACTAGCCGGTTTCGGACTACGCGTAAAAAACTGCATTCGTCCACGGAGCTTGCGCTCAAGCGCGATGAGTAAACCCGAGGCCACGAGAAGCAGCAGCGCGAGTCGGGCGCCCGTGAGGCGATCACCCATGCTTTGCCAAGCTTTGTAAATCGCCACCGTCATGGTGTCTACACCAAAATACGAGCTGACGCCAAAATCAGCCAAGGTTTCCATCATGACTAAAACCAGGCCGGCCGCAACGGCTGGACGCGCCATCGGCCAAACCACCCGCCACCAGACCCGGTAAGGGGAGAGTCCAAGGGCGCGCGCTGAATCTTCAAGTGACGCGCTGCGCTCTGCAAAAGAGCGCCTAGCTAACAGAAACACATAGGGATAGAGCGCTAACCCAATAAAGAGCCCGGCCCCCCAAAGCGAACGAAAATTCGGAAACCGGTACTCTCCCTGTTGCCAGCCAGTGAGGTTGCGCACCCAAACTTGCATCATGCCGAAGGACTCAAGTGCATCGGTATAGGCGTAGGCCATAACATACGCAGGCATGGCGAGCGGAAGCACCAAAAGCCAATCGAAGGTGCTATGAAAACGGAAGCGGTACCCGGCCATCAGCCAGCCTAGGCCTACACCCAGCACGCCAGCGACGCTTACGCTAATGACCACCAAGCCCAGCGTATTAAGGAGGTAACGACCCAACACTGTAGTGACCAGGTGCTCCAGAGTGGCCGCCGCAGACCCACTGGCATTGCCCCAACCCAAGGCAACGATCACCAGCATGATGATCGGCAAAGCCACCAAGGCAGCGGACAGGAGCACGAAAAACTTGCCGGGAATTCTTAGTTCACGGTCCGGGTTTTCGAAGCCTCGTTGGTCGGTTAGTTGCTTTTCCTGCTTTAGGGACATCGAGGGCCGTGGTAATCTAAATGAGAATTATACTTATTTGAGACTATCACTTTTTCACTGCCCCAGAATGCTTGAAGTTAATTCCATCGCCGTGACCTTTGAAAGCCACCGCCCTTTAGAAAAGGGGGCGGAGGTCTTGCGCGACCTTAGCTTCGAATTGGCTCAGGGTCAGATCGGGTGCTTACTCGGCGCGTCGGGAAGTGGCAAAACCACAGCGCTGAGAGTGTTAGCGGGGTTTACGAAACCTTCTGCTGGCCGCATCAGCCTTGGCGGCAGAGTTCTGGCCGCACCGGATAGGTTTCTGCCTCCTGAGAAACGTGGCATTGGCATTGTATTTCAGGACTACGGGTTGTTTCCGCATCTTAATGTGTTGAAGAATGTCGCCTTCGGCCTCAAGAAAACGCACAACCATGCTGACCGTCAGAGCATGGCCGTCGAAATGATTGAGCTGGTCGGGTTGGCTGGCTACGCGGAGCGCTATCCACACGAACTTTCTGGGGGTCAACAACAGCGCGTCGCTTTGGCGCGGGCCTTGGCGCCTTCGCCTGCCTTGCTGTTACTTGACGAGCCTTTCTCCAACCTCGATCCAGATCTACGTGAGCGCTTGGCTCAAGAGCTACGGGTCTTGCTCAAACGTCGCAATACGACCGCCCTCTTGGTGACCCATGATCAATATGAAGCCTTTGCCTTAGCCGATCAAGTGGGCGTTCTTGAAAATGGGCTGATCGCTCAGTGGGACAACGCCTACAACCTCTACCATCGACCCAAAACACCCAAGGTCGCAGATTTTGTCGGACTGGGTTGCTTTTTGAAAGGCCGTGTCTTGAACTTGGAAACTCGACCCGTGATTGAATTGGAGCTCGGCAGGGTCGCTATCGACAGTGCCGAAGATGCGATTGCAGCGCGAGCCAACGCCAATGCAAATCAAGAGGTGACAATCCTGCTGCGCCCGGACGACGTAGTGCATGACGATGCCAGCCCGGTGCAGGCCAGGGTGGAACGCAAGGCATTTCGCGGGGCCGAATTTTTGTACACCCTTAAACTAAAAAGTGGCGCGGAGCTTCTGGCGCTTGTGCCCAGTCACCATAATCATGCGATCGGTGAGCCGATTGGCATCCGCATCATTGCCGACCATATCGTGACCTTTCCTCTGGCATGAGCCAGGCACGCCCTTTTTCTAAGGGCGCTTGGTCACGCTTCCGGCAGACTCATTAAAGCTGCATGCCCTTCCTCAAGCCGGGTTCGCAGATCGATAAAACGCAAAGACAGCGCTCGGCGGTCAGGGAAACGAACCAGCAAGGCCAGGGTTCGCTGTTGGTTTAGCCAAGCAACCTTGAGCATGCTGACCTCGCCATCGCGGCTAGTCAAACGAATCCAACTGTCCTTATTGATCGCATCAAGTGCAGCTTGAGGGGCGAGATCCAGACTCGCCTGCTCGGGAGGGCAGTCGCTCAAATCAACCGCATTCATCACCTCGAACAACTGCGCGCTATCGTCTTCCGTGAGAACCTTGTCGACGCCGTCCAAGCGCGACCCCAGCACCGGATTGGCAACTGGTGCAGGTTCAGCCGCCACTGGCATCTCTGGCCGTTGGGTGGTCGGTTCGTTGCGTTTTAATTCCGAGAAAATAGGGCGGTCTAGCGGGTCGCGCTTAGGCACCAGAACATCTTCCTCGCGGTCCGTTGGTTCTTGCCGACTCACCACCCGTAAATGGGTCGGGGCGACTAACTCGCGCTCAAGATCAATTCGGCTATCTAAGCTTCGCGAAACTGTATCAGCGCGCGCCTCCGTGCTCTTACCCTTGGTCTTCGTTTTCGGGAAGATCGCGGTATGGGTTGCGAAACGTGGAATTGAAATCGGGCTAAGACTCTCGCCCAAGGATTTGCCTCGCGCCAGCGCTTCCATTTCTCTCAAGGTTCCCGGCGTTCGAAAATCGGTCTTGGGACCCTTCAAGGTGTCCAGGCGTTCATCTAACTTGGGGACACTCCGCAATGCAGTTTCCATGCCTTCCAATTTTGTAACGCTTGGTTCTGCGCGTCGAGTTAAATTTCGAGCCTCGAGCTGGTTGACAAGTTCCGGCGGGATAATGACGTCCTCCGCTCGAACCGTCGTTTTCGACTTGCTCCGTTTGGACATCTTTCGTAAATGCACGAGGAAAAGCTCATCAAAGAAAGCCTTTTGCTCTTCCTCCTTGGCACCGACACGCTTCACGCCGTCCGTCAGAAGACGAATCAAAGGGGGAATCCGTTCAGCCAACTCTTTACGACTTTGAGTGCGACGATCATTGTTTAAAGACCACAGCAAGTCATCGACCACTTGCATGGCGACTTTATACTCGGCACTATCCTCGCCATCTCGTAAGGCAGCAGTTCTAAGCTGACGCACCCAAACAGTCGTCAGGAAATCCTTCACTGACTCAGGAACTTCAAATTGACTAAAGCGCTCGTCCAACGAACGGGCAATGTTGTCGGTCACATTGCGTTCACGCTCTTTGGATGGGCGTCCCGCATAGTCGCGGCGATTCGAGCGCTGTGGGGTGGACTCCAAAGCACTTCGCTCCCTGGCGACTTTCTCAAC
>JANLRI010000097.1:0-3120 GCA_031361565.1 Betaproteobacteria bacterium
GAAAGAAACTCTCGAGTTTCTTTCGAGATATGGGGGGCCAATGCGTCCATGGCATAGGGCAAGGCGGGCAAAGTATGTTCCATGAAGTTTCCTTGGGTGAGATAGATGGAGCTCGAATTCGTTTTTTTAAGCGAAGAAAGATTGTAACGTCAGATCACCTGTAAGCGCACTTTGCCACGAGCCAATTGAGCATCCACTGGGCGCATGGGGTCAATCTCTTCGGGCGCCCGGATGATATGCCCTTGAGAGAGAATGGCGTAGCCCCGATCCAATACGGCCTGCGGGCTCACCAACTGCAACTGTGCCTGCAACGATTGTAGTCGTTCCTCATAGCGAAGCAAGCGTCTAGGAAGGCTCAGCACAAGTCGGCCTAACAATTGTTCGATCTGAGGCTCCTGCGTGGTCAAGCTTCTACCCAACACCGCGAGGCGATGCCTCAAAGCCAAGGCCTTTTGTTCTTGCAAATCCAGGTCATCCAGGGGGGATCGTAGACGCCGGGTGGCTAGATCTAAAGCTTGTTCGGCTCGTTCAAGAGATCTTTGCGCAGCGCGCGCCAACGCTCTCCCGGCGAGGCGAACGGCCTCAACCTCCTGCTGGCGATCCGGACTGGCCGCCACCGCAGCGGCGGTCGGAGTGGCTGCTCGAAGGTCGGCCGCAAAGTCCGCAATGGTCACATCGCTTTCGTGACCTACACCGCAAATCACGGGTAAGGCACTGGCGCGAATAGCTCGGGCGAGGGTTTCATCGTTGAAGCTCCATAAGTCTTCGATGGCGCCCCCCCCTCTCACCAGCAAGATCACCTCGGGCTCTGGATCGGCTTGCACGCTCATATTGCCGACGGCAGAGTCTGCTAGGTTCACACCCGAAAGTACCTTTTGACGGCTTGCATAACGGTTTGCAGCTTCAAGCGCCTTGATGAGACTTGCCGGGGCTTGAGCCCCTTGCACCAAACTCGCAAAGACATATACGGGAATTTGCGGGGCTCGGCGCGCCAAGGTGATCAGCACATCATGCAAAGCGGCGGCCTGGGCGGAGCAAATCACCGCAATCGCCTTGGGTCGCGCTGGAACTGGTCGCTTCAAGGCTTCGTCAAACAGGCCTTCATTCTGTAATTTGGCCTTGAGCTTTAAAAACTCTTGATACAGGTCCCCCGCGCCAGATTGGCGCATTGACTCAATTTGAAGCTGGAAGTCTCCGCGAGCTTGATACAAACTGGCGCTGGCATAGGCCTCGACCTTGGCACCTTCCTTGGGTGAGAAATTCAACAGTTGGGCCTTACCGCGGAACATGACCGCCCGAACCTGCGCGCCAGCGTCCTTCAGGGTGAAGTAACAATGCCCGCTCGCAGCCCGAACGAAATTGGAAATCTCGCCGCGAACCCCGACCATTGGGAGGTTGCGCTCAATCAGCCCCGCAACCATGCGGTTTAGCTCGGAAACCGTGACGTAATCCCGCGAAACGACTTGGTTTTGATCCGAATAGCTAGCATTCATGCGGGTTTCCAAGGCAATCTATCCACAAAGGGGCGATTTTATTAAGTTTGCAGCTCAGCCCGTTTCGGCTCTGGAGGAAACTGTCTAAGTATTTGATTTTATTCGAAAACATTTTCGGCCTTATGATCGCAAATCGCAAAGCCGACGCATTCCCAGGACACATCTAGAAAATTTTTGTCAAGTTTCCACAGAGTTATCCACAGCTTGCTGCAAATGGAGAAAGAAACGACAATTCGGGGCCATTTAGAATGGCGACATTGCTGAATTTCGAATGCTAACCCTTTTAAAAACACAGAGCTGAGCCTTTTCAGCTACGGAGTCCTTCTTGTTCTCACTGATTCAAGCCGCTGGTTGGCCGATATGGTTTTTGATCCTCACCTCACTCGTTGCGGTGGCCCTGATCGTCGAACGTTTCTTGGCATTGACTCGGGCAAAGATTATCCCAGAGGCCTTAGTGGAAGAAGTGCTCTTGATGGCACGCAATCAGCAACTGACCCCCGAATCTGCTAATCGTCTGGCCCAAGCCTCACCGCTCGGCAAAATTTTGGCGGCCGGGGTACGCCAGCGCAGCATCGGCCGTCTTGCCATGCGCGAGGCGATGGAGTCCGCGGGCCGCTTGGTCGCCCATCAACTCGAGCGTTTTTTGCCTGCCTTGGGCACGATCGCAACGGTCGCGCCGCTGCTCGGGCTGTTCGGCACCGTGGTGGGAATGATCGAGATTTTCCACGCTCAAGGGCCGTCGGGCACCAACCCTCAGCAACTAGGCCAAGGAATTTCCACGGCTTTATATAACACGGCTTTTGGTATTCTCATCGCAGTTCCGGTGATGATCTTTTACCGCTTCTTCCGCTCCAAGGTCGATGGCTACCTGGTGGAAATGGAGCAAGCGGCTGCTCGTGTGGCGGACGCCTTGGCGTCGACAAAACCATGAACTTCCGGCGCGGTTTTGGGACCAGCAAGGACGATCCGGAGATCAATTTCATTCCTCTAATTGATCTCCTCTTGGTCATTTTGATCTTTCTTATGGTCACGACGACCTATACAAAGTTCAATGACCTCAAGGTAGAGTTACCCAGCGTACGCAACCAAGCCAGCACCACCAAGCCCCCCGAAATCACGGTCGTCGTGAGCAATGACGGCCAAGCCAGTTTGCGCGGAGTCGATGGTGGCACCGTCGGCAGTTTCAACGCACCGGCCGCCCTCGCAGCCGAAATGAGGCGCTTGGTCACCGATAAAAAAGAAACCGTGGTGCTCATCTACGCGGATGCGGGCGCGAGTCATCAGGCGGTCGTTGCAGTCATGGACGCAGCTCGTCAAGCGGGTTTAGAGCGAGTCAGTATTGCCGCTCAAGCGCCTCGTTAAACAGATGCCTTTACCCTCGTGAAGTCTTTTTTCGAGCGAAAACTTCAATCTATTTGGTTTAGACCCGCGCTTAACTGGGGTGATAAGTTCTTTATGGCCTGCGCCCGCCCGCTCGCCAGTTTCGCCGAAAAAAGAATCGAAAGAACGCAGTCGCTGCGGCGCCAGGCCATTCCGCCGGTACCGGTCATTGTCATCGGCAATATCTTGGTGGGCGGCTCAGGCAAGACGCCGTTGACCATCGCTGTGGCCAAGGCGCTTAGTCAAC
>JANLRI010000526.1:0-13607 GCA_031361565.1 Betaproteobacteria bacterium
AAGAAGCCGCGGCCCAAGGCATGCTAGCCGGCATCAACGCCGCCCTGAAAGTCCAGGGCAAGGACGCCTGGTCACCAAGACGTGACGAAGCCTACCTCGGTGTCTTGGTGGATGACCTCATTACTCGCGGAGTTAGTGAACCCTATCGAATGTTCACAAGCCGCGCCGAATATCGCCTCAGTCTTAGAGAAGACAATGCCGACACTCGCCTTACAGAAGTGGGTAGACGCTTAGGCTGTGTGAGCGATGAACGCTGGGATATCTTTTGTCGTAAACGTGACTGGGTCGATGCAGAATTACAAAGACTGCGCTCGACCTGGCTGACTCCCTCGATTGTCGGCTCCAACATTGCAACCAAAGTTCTAGGCCATCCTCTTGACCGCGAGCACTCACTCTTTGATCTACTTAAGCGACCAGAACTAGACTTCAATAAACTATTGGAGCTGCCCCTTCCAGAGAAGGCAGCATCACAAGCACCTGCCTTACAAGACCCGATTCAGCATGCACAAGCCTTAGAACAGGTGTTAGTGCTCGCTAAATACTCAGGCTACATTGCTCGCCAACAAATTGAGGTGGAGCGCCAAGAGCACAACATCGAGCTTCCTATCCCTGTCGACTTTAACTACCTCGAAGTTAAGGCACTCTCCAATGAAATTCGCAACAAACTCCATGTACAGCGGCCGGAGACCCTCGGGCAAGCCGCACGCATCTCGGGGGTTACGCCGGCAGCCATCTCGATTCTCTTAGTCCATCTTAAGAAAAAGCGCGGCTTATCGCAAGCAGCTTAGGCCATGGGATTCGCTGCCACCACCACCGATGATCGACTCCGGCTCAAACTTGAAGCAGGTCTGGTAGCGCTAAACTTCTCGCCCACACGCCAGGCTCACCTGACGGAACCTCTGCTCGATTTTCTAACCTTGCTCGGTAAATGGAACCAGGCGTACAACCTCACCTCGGTGCGTGACCCCGAAGAAATGTTGTCACTTCACCTCTTAGATTGTCTTGCCACTCTAGACCCGATTGAGAACTTTATAGGCGCGCCGCCTACACAGCTCATCGACGTGGGAAGCGGTGGCGGTCTCCCGGGCATCATCTTCGCCTTAGCCTGGCCGGACTGCGAACACCACCTGGTAGACACTGTGGGCAAGAAAGTGGCCTTCCTGCAGCAATGCAGGCAGCAGCTTAAGTTGCCGCAACTTCTGGCACACCATCAACGTATCGAGACTCTTGCGCTCAAGCGAGACAACCCACGAAGGATTTTTACCTGCCGCGCCTTTGCCAGCCTAAGCGATTTCGTTTCCCAAACTTGGCATTTGCGACAACCAGAAAGCGTATGGATCGCGCTCAAAGGTCAACGGCCCGACGACGAAATTCAGGCGCTCGGCCAACTTGCCGAACAAAAATTGCAAACCAGTCTCCGCATCCGGGTAAGTGAAGTGCATCCACCCAGCTTAGAGAAAAGTAAGCGCCACCTTATCTTTATCGAACCTTCCGAATTGAACCCGTCACTCGTGAACTGAGTACAGATTTAACCTGAAGCAATGACTAACTTCATTAAAATCCAAAACCGTTACCATACGGCCCTTCACTAAATCATTTTTTCAAAGCGATTGACCCCGTGGCTCTGATCTTTGTAATCGCCAATCAAAAAGGTGGTGTCGGCAAAACCACCACCACGGTCAACGCCGCAGCAGCGCTCGCCAAACTAGGTAAGCGCACGCTTCTCGTTGATCTCGACCCTCAAGGCAATGCCACGATGGGCAGCGGTATCGACAAACGCAGCCTCAAGCGCAGTGTCTACCATGTCCTTATCGGCATGTGTGAAGTCAGCGAAGCGGCCCAACGCTCCCACGCCGGCGGTTACGACGTGCTACCGGCCAACCGCGACTTGGCAGGCGCTGAAGTAGAGCTGGTCAGTTTCACCGAGCGCGAAACCCGCCTTAAAGACGCACTCGCCGTTATCAATGATCAATACGACTTTGTGCTTATCGACTGCCCACCTTCGCTGTCCATGCTCACACTCAATGGCTTTTGCGCCGCGCACGGCGTCATCATTCCCATGCAGTGTGAATACTTCGCACTTGAAGGTCTTTCAGATTTAGTGAATACCATCAAGAAAGTGCATGCCAACTTCAATACGAATTTGAAAATCATCGGACTATTACGAGTGATGTACGACCCACGAGTGACCCTGGCCCAACAAGTGTCCAATCAACTTCAACAACACTTCGGAGACAAAGTTTTTAAGACCATCATTCCCCGTAATGTTCGCTTAGCCGAAGCGCCAAGCTATGGCCAACCCGGTGTCGTTTTCGACCCAGTCTCCAAAGGATCGAAAGCCTATCTTGAGTTTGGTAACGAACTCGTCGAACGTTTAGGACAGCTCGCGCCATGATCAAACCCAAAGGACTAGGCCGCGGCCTCGACGCACTCCTCGGCGGCTACGACGAACAGGACGCTCCGACTAATACCAGTAGTAATCTCGGTATGCTCGCCCTGCACCGACTGCAGGCCGGCAAATACCAGCCGCGCACGCACATGGACGAGACGTCGTTACAAGAACTGGCGGACTCCATCAAAGCCCACGGACTGATGCAACCCATCACCGTGCGAGCCCTCACTAAACCCAATGGTGAAGTTGATCACGAGATCATTGCCGGAGAGCGGCGTTTTCGGGCCGCTAAAATCGCCGGCATGATGGAAGTCGCCGTCATCATCAAAGAAGTAGGCGATGAAGCCGCCTTGGCCATGGCCCTCATCGAAAACATTCAGCGCGAAGACCTTAACGCCCTGGAAGAAGCGCAAGCCATTAAGCGTTTAATTGACGAATTTAACTACTCGCACGATCAGGCCGCTCAAGCCATCGGTCGCTCACGTAGCGCCACCTCCAATTTATTGCGGCTTCTCAATTTAGCCGAGCCCGTGCAAACGATGCTTCTGGCCGGCGATATCGACATGGGCCACGCACGTGCCTTACTCGCCGTTGAAAAGCCTACGCAGCTCATGCTCGCACAACGCATCACGGCCAAGCAACTCTCCGTGCGCGAAGCCGAAAAGCTTGTCTCCGAAACCCTCAAGGGCGGTGATAGCTACACACCCTCCCGAACCGGCAAGGCAGACGCGCCCGCGCAAGAAAACAAGTCACGCGATTTGGCCCGACTAGAAGAAGAACTTGCCGACGCTCTCGGCACGCGCGTGCAGATCAAGGCAGACGCCAAGCGGCGCGGCACCCTGGTATTACATTTCTTTGGCGACGAAGAATTCGAGGGCTTAGTGGGCCGGTTGAAATCTTCAGCCCCGGTGTAGAAAATTATTGGGCCTGCGTTTCTCAGGTTGCCTTTTTCACCGTGCTTGGCTTTTTCAACGTGCTTTGTCCTAATCGCCGCTTGGTTTTCCCCGGCCCTTTACCTAAGGCTCGGGCGCTTCTTGAAGGCAAAGTTAATCAAGAACTGATGCCCATCCATGCGCCCGAGCTTATAAGTGTCCTCATAATTACCTGGGCGGGTGTAATCCCAACTCGAGCTTGACGGCCTGGCAGAAGGCTGAACATAGACCCGGCCCTGTCGCATGAACACAGGCGCGTGTTGTTTGTAACAACGGCTGGTCAAAACCAGCGTTGATCCCCCATCCGCTTCCACCGCGTCGACCGGAACATTGTCAACCATACCGCCGTCCATGGTGGGTCGACCCTCACGATATTCAATCGGCGTAAACGGGGGCGTACAACTCGAGGCCATGATCAGCGCGATCAATTCATCCTCGTTCTTGCAGTCTTGAATGCGCACCACCTCACTCTTAAATCCGAGCTTGCGGCCATAGGTTGGATGCAGAGGCTGGGTTGTATGCTTTTCAAAATTGTAGGCCGCCATGCCGGCCAGTACCGCCAACCGTGGTCCCAACCAACTCGGAATGCGCGCGAAGCTAATTCGAATTTCCGGTGCGGTCGCCATCAGGCGCTGATAGTGCTCACCGCCCAGCAATACCTTAAGCGCCTGGCGATAAATCGCCGCATGCGGAAAAACCCTTTCCCCACGGCGTACTAAATTCCCCCAATAGGCATTGCGCGCCTCAGGCTTCAACAGCTCACGGTAGTAATCCAGCGCATCACGCGAATTATTCGCGTGCAACAAACAAGCGGTTGCAGCGCCCGCGGAAACACCCGCGATCACTTTCGGGCGCAACTTAATCTCGGAGGCCACTACATCCCAAAATCCAGCCTGCCACCAGCAGCGATGCCCCCCACCCGCAAACACGACTTGATCAAACACGCTTACACTTCACCCTAAACAATTAACCCTCGCGAACTTTACGATTATGGCCCTGCGCATCATCACTACCGGCGGCACCTTCGATAAACACTACAGTGCCATCGCTGGCTCTCTCGGTTTTGCCGACTCCCATTTGGCCGCAATCACAGCCCGCATGAGATTGGTTGATCCGGTCATCACTCAAACCCTGATGCTCATCGACAGCCTCGAAATGCAGGACAGCCATCGCCATCAGGTTCTGCAAGCTTGTCAGGCCTGCGAAGAAACCAAGATCGTGATTATCCACGGCACCGACACCATGGCTGAAACGGGCCGAGTATTAGGAGCTGCGTCGCTCAATAAAACCATCGTCTTAACCGGCGCCATGGTTCCCTATGAAGTCATCGACTCCGATGCCTTGTTCAACCTCGGCTTCGCCCTGGGCGTAGCGGCACAAACTCAAAGCGGCGTTTACATCGCCATGAATGCAAGGATTCACCCCTGGCAGACGGTCCGCAAAAATCGTGCTCTGGGCGTCTTCGAAAGCTGAGTCTCAGCAACAGATTCAGTACCCAGGCTCATTTCATCGCTCAATGACACCGCCCTGCTCGAGCACGCACTCACACCAATGCATAGGTGGTCGTGACTTGCGCACATAACTTGCCATCCGCCCCTTCAATATCAATCGCCCCGAACATCAAGCTTTTTCCTGCTTTGGTCACACGGGCAGAAATCCGCGCATCGCCCAGGACCGGACGCATAAAGCTGGTATTCAAAGAAACGGTCGTCATCGGCCTAAATTCGCCCAGCTGGCTTGAGATGGCAAACACCATGACGGTGTCTGCGGCCGACATCAAGGCTTGACCGCAAACACTGCCTCCCTCCCGGCAAAACTCCGTAGAGAAAGGTAGTCGAAATACCGCCACACCAGGTTCCAGTGAAACCAGCTCCAGGTTGAGCGCCTGCACCCATGGGGCAAACAAGCTTTTCAGCATGTTCGGCACATTTAAACTTGCAAAGGTCTTCTCCACCGCCTATCGTCCTTCATCTAGATTATTCGCATCATTGCTGAGCACATTGAGCCGTTTAGCAGACCCTTCGGCCCAATCAGCTAGTTTTAACTCTCGTCAGGTATTAAACTCGGTCAACATCAAGCTCTCGCCAGACGTTGGGTCCAGATGCACAATCATATGCCGTCCATCAAGCGCCATGCAATCCAAACCCGCGCCCTCCTAGCGCTGTGCTGCTGGACCTCCTTCGGCCTGTCCAACATACAAGCGCAGACTTACGGCGGCAGCCCTAGCGAAACAAGCAATCCTTCCACCAGTCCGAGCTACGGCATCAACCGCCCACTTTCGGGAACGGCACCCGCGCCAGCACGCCCACTTTCAGGTTTCGAACAACAAGGCGTCAGCGGGATCCGCCCTGGTCAACCCGGCAATCCACTTCCAAGCGCGCAAAGCGGCGGTAAGGATGGAAAAAGCGGGACCAGTTCCAGTAGCAACCGACTAACCCCTGGCCAGAAAGGATTTGTCCAAGGCCAAGACGGTAAACCCGGCGATAAGTCCGCCAAGGGAAAAGAGGGCTTTGGGAAAGACGCGTTTGGCAGAGACTCCAACACCAAAGACCCAAACAGCAAGGACTCAACCGGTAAAGAAAATTTCGCAGGCCCCGGCGCTCCAGCCTGTTTGAACTGTGCCACCATCCTGCAAGTACGTACCGTACGCATGAAGCCCAGTCCAAGTTGGATGCTCAATAGTGATGCCCGAGCCCCTGAAACCGCCAATAGCCACAACAGTGACCTGCCTTCGCGTTACCAAGGTTCCTCGATCGGAACCAGCGCGAATCGCTCCATTCTCGACCCCGATGGAGCAGGCACCCAGTTCACCAAGCGCATGTATGAGGTCACCCTGATGATGGACTCTGGACTCACCCGAAAAGTTCATCTCGACATGATGCCGGCCTATAACCTGGGCTCCAAAGTACGGGTGACAGGTAATCGCTTACTTCCGCGCTAGAATTTGCTAGGTATGCAGACCTAGCGCTTCATTAGAGAGCGGGCCGCCTGGGCAATTTTCTCTGGACTGATCCGTGCCTCCGCTTCCAGCACAGGTGCATACCCCACCGGCGTTCGCGGCGCCCCGAGGCGCGCAATCTTAGGCGCGACGGGTGATCGCGACTCCTCAGCAATTACCGCTGAAATCTCTGCGCCAAAGCCGGCGACTTGCACCGCCTCATGCACCACCAAGGCCCGGCCTGTCTTGGCAACACTGGCCAAGACCGTCTCTCGGTCCCAGGGCCATAAAGTGCGCAGGTCGATCACTTCGATATCGAGCGCCGCATGGGTGTCGCTAGCCAAAAGACTCGCGGCCTCCAACGACCAATGCACCGCCTTGCTCCAGGTGACAATCGTCAAGTCGCGACCCACTCGCGCGACGGAGGCTTTCCCTAGGGGCACCTGTAGCGAAGTGTCCACTTCCATACTTACTCCCCAAAGCTCCTTATGCTCGAGGTAGGCGACTGGATCGCCGCACGCTAAGGCGCTTTGAAGGAGAGAATAGTTATCTTGGGCGTTCGACGGCGCCACGACCACCAAGCCGGGCACATGAGTAAACCAAGCTTCAAGCGATTGGGAATGCTGAGCAGCGGACGAAGACCAGATGCCAATCGGCATCCGAATCACCACGGGTACGCGCCCCTGACCTCCAAACATAAAGCGATTCTTGGCCGCCTGATTAATGATTTCATCCATCGAGCACATGGCAAAGTCCATCACGCGCAATTCCACCACCGGTTTCAAACCGGTCAGCGCCATGCCCACCGCTGCGCCCATAATCGTGGCTTCCGAAATTGGGGTATCGATCACCCGAGCGTCACCGAACTTCTCAAGCAAACCCTTGTACTGAGCAAAGATTCCGCCGCGCCCGACATCCTCACCTAACACCACCACCGAGTCGTCGCGACTCATTGCCTCGGTGAGCGAGGCCGCCACGGCTTGGGCATAACTCAGTGCTAATTTACTCATCAGTCAGTCTTTCTACTTTTGATTAGTTCGATCTTTATACTGCGAGGCGGTTGCCCACTTCGTTTTGATGCAACTGTTCACTTACGCCCACTGAACCTAAAACCATTGTCCTGCGCCAACGTCTTGCACATCGCTATAGGCTGCATCCACAGTCGGCCAAGCGGCAGCATCCGCGGAAGCCAGCGCCATTGCGACCTCGCTTTTCGCTTCGGCCCAAATCGCATCCAAAGCGGAGGCAGCCATTCCCATGCCTACGAACTTAGTGTGAGCAATTGCTATCGGATCACCCTTTAAGGCCTCCGCCAACTCTGCTGGGTCTCGGTAGGAAGCCGGGTCCACGGACACGTGGCCCTTAAAGCGATAGGTACGAGCATGCAACAACGCCGGTCCTTCGCCAGCGCGAATCCCTGCAATTAGAGGTCCCGCTGCCGCTTCTACAGCCAACACATCATTACCATCCACCTTCACCGCTTTCATGTCATGGGCCTTTGCGCGCTTGGCCGCACCGTCACCGGCCGACATAGCGGACGTCTTGGTGGTGGCGGACCATTGATTGTCTTCACAGACAAACAACATCGGCAACTTAAACACTGCCGCCCAATTCAAGCTTTCTGCAAAAGGCCCTCGATTAATCGCGCCGTCGCCAAAAAAGCTCACGGCAATGGCACCGCTTCGCCCATCCGCGCCTTTTAGTCCCCGAATCTTGATGGACTGTGCCGCACCGACCGCAATCGGCAAGCCCGCCGCCACGACACCGTTTGCGCCAAGCATGCCCACCGAGAAATCCGCAATATGCATCGATCCGCCCTTGCCGCCACAAAACCCACTGGCCTTGCCAAACAGCTCATGCATCATGCGGGTCAGGTCAGCACCTTTGGCTAAGGTATGGCCATGGCCGCGATGGGTCGAAGTCAAGTAATCACTGCGATGTAAGTGGGCACAAACACCCGAAGCCACCGCTTCCTGCCCAGTGGATAGATGGAGCGGGCCACGCACTTTGGCAACACCGGTCACCGCGCCAGAGCTTGCGCCAAAGGAAACGCCTCCTTGGCTGGCGATCTCGGCGGCATCCTCGAAGGCACGAATCCTGCACATTTGCCGGAAGAGTCCCAAAGCCTTGGCCTGGGTGGCTTGGTCAAGGACCGGTTGACGGGTCTCTTGCACGCTCAAAATCTACTCCTTAGGTCGACAATTAGGGCGCACCTTTCGAACCCGTGACCACTCGTTCGAAAAGCACCCAGCAGCGAAACATCGTTGCTGCTCCTAACCAAAACGTGAGTTTAGCCGCTAATGGAAAGCACCCAGAGCAAAACCCGTAAGGACTAAACCGTAGGTCTCGAAGGGACTCAACTCCACCAGAGTAAAAGCTAATGACTATCGACTATATTTTATCAATCAATTAGATTAATCAAAAAATCCATCCTATCATTCTCCTCAAGTTGATTGCTGTTGCATATCAAGGCAGCAATTCGAATCTCAAACTTTTTAAGGAAGATCTTATGACTATCGCCCTCACCGTTCCCCAAATCAAAACCCTAGCCAACCTCGAATCCGCCTTCGCAGGCGAATCCATGGCGCACATCAAATACCGCTATTTCGCCAAACTAGCTCGGGCCGCCGGAGACGAAGACACAGCCCGCACTTTCGAAGAAACCGCCGATCAAGAAGTGCAACACGCCTTCGGCCATCTCGACCTGCTTTACCCCAAGGACGAAATCACGCCCGCCAAGGCTTTGCAAATTGCCATCGACGGCGAAACCTATGAGTACACCGAGATGTACCCCAGCTTCCGAAAAACGGCCGAAGCCGAAGGCAACGCCCTGGCACTCCAAGAAATCGACGAGCAGATTTCAGAAAGTAAGGAACACGCGGAACGTTTCGCAGCCACTTTAGCCAAGGCACAGAAACGTTTTGCGGCACTGGCCAAGGTAGAAGAACGCCATGCCAACCACTACAAAGCACAATTAGCTAAAGTAGCGGCCTTGTAAGCAAAACAACAACAACATCATCCTCTTTTCAAATCATTAATTTCCAGGAAACCCATGAGCACGACTCCTCCAAAAACCTATCAATGCATCGTTTGTGGCTTCGTTTACGACGAGTCCGCGGGCGATCCTGAACATGGCCTCAAGGCTGGCACCGCCTGGGCTGATGTTCCCGCCGACTGGACCTGCCCAGAATGTGGCGTCGCCAAAAGCGACTTCGAAATGATAGAGATTTAAACCGCAAGCGGAGCGTTGTCGATCAATTGCCCGCCTTTGACCAGTCGCCGAAACTGAGCGGAGATCATTTCCTGAGTCTTTTTCGCGGCCGGTGTCAGCGGCGAACCGGCTCTGGAGTACAGACCCAAATTGATCGGCAACAGCGCCACGTCCAAGCGAAGCTCAGACAATTGGCCGGTTTTCATGCAGGAGCGCAACAGGCCTGGTGGCAGCACCCCCACCATATCCGTCGCGGCCATCAAATCGAGCGCCACGAAGTAAGAGCCGCAATGCACCGAGGGTTTAGGTATCGGCAACCCGGCATCTATGAAAGACCGGCTCACGATATCGTCTGCACTATCGTGGGCCGTCATGAACAACCAGGGCGCATCCACCAAATCCGCCAAGCTCACGGAGCGCTTACGCAACAAAGGGTGACCCGGCCGCACCGCCAGTCGCATCTGAATATCGGCCAGCGGCCGGTAATCAAGACCCGCATCAAGATGGATGCGCGTGCGCTGGGTCACCGCTAAATCCATGACCTCATCACGCACCAAAGGCAGCAAGGCACTCGGCGTCATCTCAAGCAAGCGAACTCGTGTCTCTGGCCAGTCTCGCCGCAAACTCATCACGAGCTCGGGCAAAAGCAAACTCGCCCCGACGGGCGACAACCCAATCGATAACAAGCGATGGCCCGCACGCGCGTGACGTTGGGCCTCTTCGGTGGCCTTCTGAATCTCCGCCTGAGCCACTCTGGCCCTTGCGAGAAAGGTGGTGCCCGCATCGGTAATCAACACGCCGAGACCACTACGACGCATCAAGCTCACCCCTAACTCTTTCTCCAACTGTTGCAAAGCCCGGGTCAGGGCGGGCTGCGACATCCCGAGCTGACGCGCCGCCCCGCGAATGCTGCCTGCATCCGCCACCGCGATAAATTGTTCGATTCTCTGTAGTCGCATAATCATCCCGAGGAGATGGCCGCTGAAGTGATGCACCAGCAGCATCAGCTTGCTGCATCTCGCATCTTCTCACCAGGCTTTGCTTCTGTAAACATGCCTCCATTCACGAACATCAACACCAGGAGCCAATATGTCCACCCTCAACCCCACCCGTCGCGACTTCTTGCAAGCAGGCGCCTCAGCCAGTTTGGGCACGCTCATCACAGGCTCGGCAACCTCGCTTTATTCCCAATCCGCACAAGCCCAAACTCCACCACCGCAATTGCGAGTGCTGTGTACGGGCCCAGCCGGGAGCATTCCCGATATCGTCGCGCGCCGCATCACTGAGCAGCTCGCCCAAAATTACCCGCAAGGGGCCATTGTCGACAATAAGCCCGGCGCCGCCGGTCAAATCGCCATGGCGGCACTGAAGGCGGCGCCTGCGGACGGCTCCACCATGTTGCTCGCGCAAGGCGCACTTGCAACCATCTATCCCTACCTTTACAACAAGCTCGCCTACGATCCCGAGCGTGATCTTCAGCCCGTCTCCCTGGCGGGAGAAATGACCCTGGCCTTAGCCGTAGGCCCGGCCGTCCCTGCCTCGATGATTAAAGTGCCCGATCTGATCTCTTGGCTGCGCAACAACCCCAAGCTCGCCAACGCCGGGTCTCCTGGGCAAGGGACCCTTCCGCACTTGCTTCAGGCGATGCTCTTCGGACAAGCCGAGGTCCCTTGGCAGCACATCATTTATCCGGGCGGCCCCCAAGCCATTGTTGATCTTCTCGGCGGACAAATCGCCACCCTGGCCCTGCCCGAAGGGCTCTTTCGTCAGCATAAAGAGAGCGGAAGAATTCGGGTGCTAGCCACCTCAGGTATCGCGAGGAGCAAAATTTTCCCAGAGGTGCCGACCTTCACCGAGCTGGGCTACAAGGGTTTGGAAATACGAGAGTGGTTTGCCTTTTTCATGCCAGACAAGGCGACGCCTGCGATGCTAACCACGGCCTCTCGACAAATTGAAGCGGCAATCACTCGTGCGCCTTTACTCGCAGCCTTCACCGAAGCAGCGATCACGCCCTCTGCAAGCTCACCGGCCACCTTAAGTGCTCGAATCGCCGTCGAACAGAAGCAGTGGCAAGCGATTTTGCAAACCTCCGGTATCCGGGCAAGTTAATGTCCGGCGTTCCTCACTCGCTAGAAAATTCAGCCTCGCCTCAGCCCTGGGATCGAGCGGCCCAAGGATGGAATCAGCACACCGAGTTGATCCGCGCCTGGCTCCAGTCAGCCACCTTTGAGATGCTAAACGCGGCACAAATCAGCACAGGAATGTCGGTGCTTGATCTCGCGGCTGGGGCGGGCGATCAAACCTTGGCGATCGCCGCCCGAGTTGGATCCACAGGACGGGTACTCGCCACCGATGTCTCGCCGATAATCCTCGCGCTGGCCCGGCAAAATGCTGCTCGTCAAGGCTTTCCGCAGGTCGAAACGCGCGTGCTCGACGCGCAGCATTTAAACCTTCAAGGCGCAAACTTCGACGCGGTAGTCTCCCGTCTCGGCTTGATGTTTTGCCACTCGCCACTCGCCGCGCTGGAGCAAGCCCGCGAGGCCTTAAAGTCAGGAGGTCGTTTCGCTGCACTGGTGTTCTCACAGCCTAAGAACAACCCCTGCCTCGCCATCACGGTAGGATGTGCCCGTCAACATGCGGGCTTAAGCACCTGGGCCGAAATCAGCGACGAACTGGCCTACCAGCCGGGCGGCCTGATGAGCCTAGGCAAGCCCGGGCTTCTTGAAGACCTCCTTAACTCCGCGGGATTCGTCAACATCAAGGTGCGTGCGATCAGCGCACCTATGCGTCTTGCGAGTGTCAACGTCTACATCGATTTTTTGCGAAGTGCCGCCTCACCCATCATTGAAATGCTTTCCAGGCTCACACCCGCGGCTCAACAAAAAGCCTGGTGCGACATGGCACAACAACTCAAACATTTTGAGGATAAGGGTGGCTGGACCGGACCCAACGAACTCTTGCTCTGTGAGGCGCGGACTCCGGCCGCATCGCGACACTAAATCAAACTCAGTCTCACCCCTAATCTCAAACTCAAGCTCAAACCCAAGCTCAAACCCAGGCTCAACCTCGAGCTCACACGTCAATCGCCTTGATCGACCCGGCCTTCACGCGCAACTCGAACTTCTGAATCTTGCCGGTTGAGGTTTTAGGTAACTCCCCAAAACTCACCGCGCGTGGCAACTTAAAGCCCGCCAAATGTTGGCGACAGTGCAAGACGATACTGTCGCGCAAAGCCTGCTCGGCCAAAGCATTACCAGTAATCGCCGCGACATCCGCCGCCTTTAATTCCACAAAGGCACAAGGCGTCTCGCCCCACTTCTCATGCGGCATCGCCACGACGGCTGCGGCTAAGACCGCTGGGTGACGATACAGCACATCCTCAATCTCAATCGACGAAATATTCTCACCGCCCGAAATAATGATGTCCTTGCTGCGATCCTTGATTTTCAAATACCCATCCGGATACACCACCGCCAAATCGCCGGAATGAAACCAGCCACCGGCAAAGGCTTTCTCCGTCGCCTCTGGATTATTCAAATAGCCCTTCATCGTGATATTGCCGCGAAACATCACCTCACCGATGGTCTCGCCATCATGGGGCACCGCCAACATCGTGTTGGGGTCCAAGACCTCCACCCCATCCTGCAAGGGATAGCGCACGCCTTGGCGAGCATTCAATCGCGCCCGCTCCGACACCGGTAACTCAGCCCACTCCGCTTGGGGAGGACAGACCACCGCCGGGCCATACACCTCAGTCAGTCCGTACACATGCGTCACCTCAATGCCAATCGCCTCCAGCCCCTCAATCATCGCCGCAGGAGGAGCCGCACCGGCCACCATCGCCTTCACCAGTTTCGGCAAATTCGGAGGATGGGCATGCGCCTCATTAATCATCGCGTTATGCACTATCGGCGCGGCGCAATAGTGCGTTACGCCTTCGCTCTTCATCAAACTAAAAATCGCCGCCGGCTCCACCTTACGCAGACACACATGGGTGCCCGCCTGTGCGGCAATCGACCAAGGAAAACACCAACCATCACAGTGGAACATTGGTAAGGTCCACAAATACACAGGATGCATCGGCATCGCCCAAGTCACCAAGTTGGAGACCGAGTTTAAATAAGCACCGCGATG
>JANLRI010000108.1:0-3054 GCA_031361565.1 Betaproteobacteria bacterium
ACTCTGGGTGTGCGGGCGTCGTAAACAATGCCTCCTCCAGCAAGTACTCCCAGTACCCCGCGAATTCGCGCTTGTCGGTCAGGTGGGTCATCAAGGAATGCCCTGCCCCGCCTTTGCTCATCATGAGCAGCGAATCGCCAATTTTTGCGGAGGCTGCTTCGCCGATGGGTATCGGCGGCGCATCGAGTTTGCCGAGCGCGCGAACCAGACCAAAGCCGGTCGTCTGGTCGTAGGCCAGGGGATAGCCGTGGACCACCTGCCCCTGATTGCTCGTGATCCAGACACTATGCGCCTCCGTAATCAGGTAACCGATCGTCAAAACGACGTTGTCACGGATTACCACCGCACTGCCGCCTCGATCAGTACCGAGAATTGAAGCGGTGAACGCGTCCTCCGCAATTTCGGCGCGGATCGACACCATCGAACTCAAGGTTCGCTCGAGATCAAAGGAAAGCTCAGCCTGTTTGGGCTGCATGCCAACAGGGAAGGACCATTCGTTTTTCTCGGACATGATTTGTGCTCGCTATTCTTTTTACTGCGCCCATTAGATACGCTCAATCTCATCATAGCCATCGCCTCACGCGGACCGCGTAGCGCGAAGACTCTTCGCCAAACTTACTCATCACAAAGGTAGGGGTACAGGTAAGCGGCAGCAAAGATGAAAGATACACCCCCCAAGGCGAGCAGAGGTAAAACCATCCCGAGGTACATCGGTTTTCTGGTGAGGCGATACACACCGCCGCTGACTAACGATGAGGAGCGATCTGGTTTGAGCGGATAACGCTTGTACTCAACATTCTAAGTCCAGAAAGCGGCCTCAATTCTCTTGCCATGCTATACCTCATGGTATCCGTCATAGCAAGTTTATGCTTAAGTGCGATGCCCGCCGCAGCGACAGTCCTCGAAACACTGCTTATCAAAGGATTTCGCGACATGGTACAAAGTAAACCGTAACGACGAGGGACCGAGCTTAGGCTTACAAGCTTGCCCTGCGAACCTTTCGCCAAAGGAGCGAGCTGTGGATCAACTAGACTACATTGACCTACTTGACCGGGCTGGTCGTTTAGGTCCGGACAGACCTGCGTTAAGCGACGCTAGCGGCACCATTAGCCATCTTCAACTGGCCTCCCTGACGCATCGCTTCGCCAACGCCCTTCTCGCGCGCGGCTTTGCACCCTCGTCGCCCTACGCCATTCTCAGTCCAAATACCAGTCTGGCCATGGTCGCTCTTCTCGGCGGCATGCGCGCCGGTGGCGCTTGGAGCAACATCAACTTACGAAGCGGGGCAGGCACCAATGCCGACTTACTCCATCGGGGCGGGTGCGTCGCCTTGTTTTTCCACAGCAGCACGCTCGATCAAGTGCGTGAAATTGTCGTTCATGCACCCGCCATCAAAACCTTTGTTTGCCTTGACCGAGAGATCGAGGGCTACCCAAGTCTGCAACGCTTTATCGCTGGCGCTTCAGAGCAACCCGTGCACATCAGGCTAAGTTGGGACGCCACTGCTTTTCAAGGGTCGACAGGTGGCACCACGGGTGCTCCAAAAATCACCCAGGCGCCAAGCGGTTTCACCGCCTGGAACATGATTGGCTTTATTAGCGTTTTTTCAGATTTCGATACTGATTCGCCTCCCGTGAATTTGGCGGTCGCCCCGATTACCCATGCGGGCGGCTTCATCGCCATGGCGACGCTCGCGATGGGAGGTGAGGTTGTGCTGATGGCCACGGCGGATCTAGGTGCCATTCTGGCGGCAATTCCCAAACATAAAATCTCGCTCTTGTTCCTGCCGCCAACCCTGATTTACATGCTCATGAACCACCCTCAATGCAAGAGCACTGACTTTAGTTCTTTAAGATACCTGATGTCGGCCGCGGCACCGCTGGTGAGTGAAAAAATCATTCAAGCTCATGCTATTTTTGGGCCAGTGATTTGCCAGTCGCTTGGGCAAACTGAATCTGGTTTTCCCCTCACCTTCATGTCCAAACAGGCCATCACCCAGGCCGTGCAAAATCCGGCTTTCACCAAGCGCTTACGCTCGGTCGGTAGGCCGACCGTGAACGTGGTCGCCATTGAAGTGATGGACGACGAGGGCAAGCTACTGGGTCCAGACGAAATCGGCGAAATTGTGGTGAAGGGCCCCACTGTCATGCTGCGCTACCTGAACGATCCTCAGGCCTCGGCCGCAATCAAGACGAATGGCTGGCAACGCACCGGCGATGTGGGCTTCCGCGATGGTGACGGTTTCATCTACCTCAGTGATCGCAAACGCGACTTGATCATCAGCGGAGGGTTCAATGTTTTTCCATTGCAGGTCGAAGAGGTACTCAATCAACACCCAGCGGTACAAGACTGTGCAGTGATCGGTGTGCCCGATGATAAATGGGGCGAGGCGGTGAAAGCCGTGATTGAGCTAGCACCCGGTCGCCAAGTCAGTGCTCAGGAATTGATGGACTTGTGCAAGGAAAGGCTCGGCGCTGTGATGTGTCCAAAGAGCGTCGATTTCATTGACCAATTGCCACGCAGCGCGGTTGGCAAGGTTTTGAAGCGTACATTGCGCGCTTCATTTTGGGAAGGGAAGGAAAGGCGTATTTAGGCTCGCGACAAGCACGGCGGGTTACTTCTTAAAAGGACAACAGGCTAGTGTTATGGTTTTTTTCTGCGCGAAGTCGATATAAATCTAGAACGACCGTCCCAAAATTACCAATAAGTAATTGCGCAACACGATTCGCGTACCAATCAAAATCCGTACGGACTCGATAACGAATTTTAATCTCAAGCTCTGTTTGCTTTTTACCTAAAGAATGCAAGGCAAAGGTATGGGGATAGCCAAAGGGATAGCCAAAACTAAGTTCATACGAAAATTCCTTCAGAGTGCATCAGACCGAGGGCAATACTGTCACACGCTCCTTGATCCAGCCCATTAAGAGACGAACTATGGTTCGGCCCATCGTTGGGTTTCGATTAGCACGAAAGCCAGACGCAAAAAACCGCCTTCGAAACAAGTCCAAAGGCGGTTAGTTCTAGCCCAGCGTTATGCAGGCTAACTTAAGCGAC
>JANLRI010000136.1:0-11208 GCA_031361565.1 Betaproteobacteria bacterium
GCCTAAATAGGCCTCTTCAAATCTCATCTTCCGGTTCTCCTGCATCAAGCGGGTCCGGCTTATGGGGTCGATTCTCATCGCTCCTCCACAAACCGGACACATTACTTGTTACAAACCGGACAACTCATTTGTTACTGACACAGTTGAAAAAAATTGATGACAAAGCAAAATGTTATCGATAACATTCGCCCAAGGAAAGCGCGGGATATTGGGGATGCCGAGGTTAAAGTGGCGTACGGTCGATGCGCAATGACTTTGGATCGAGCTAACGGAAGAAGTGTTTTGAGTGCATTGTCTAGTGTGATTATCGAGGACTCGCGCGCTATTGATCTTGCCGCCGACGCAGAGCGACTGCAGCATCTGGCTAGCGGCGCGACTTGGTCGGAAGGGCCGGTTTGGATTCACGAAGACGCCAGCGTGCTGTTCAGTGACATTCCGGGCAACCGAGTGATGCGGTGGTCGCCGGACGCGGGCTTGACGGTTTGGCGCGATGCCGTGGACTTTTCGAACGGGCACGCGCGCGAAGCAGATGGTGGCTTGCTCCACTGTTCTCATGGCCAACGAGCGATTGTGCGCACACGTTTGGGCCCCAAAGGAATCTTAGGTGCAGGAGGGCCACCCGCCGGCCGCGACAGCGTCGACGAAATTGTCGTAAGTCATTTCCAGGGTAAGCGTCTAAATTCACCGAACGATCTGGTCGTCAAATCGGATGGCACGATCTGGTTCACCGATCCTCCGTACGGCATCTTGTCGAACCGAGAAGGTCATCAGGCTCCTAGTGAGCAGACGGCTAATTGCGTCTTTCGGTTCGATCCTCGTCGACACCGGAGTGAGGACGGCGAGGCCGAATATCCTCAAGAAGCGTTACGGGCGGTAACCGATTGGGTTGAGCACCCGAATGGGCTGGCGTTTTCGCCGGATGAAAAAGTACTCTATGTCACTGACACCTCTGCTGCTCTCGGAACGAAGACCAAACCGGGCAATCACCACATTGTCGCCTTTGACGTGATTGACGACTGCGCGCTCGCAAATCCGAGGATCTTCGCCATCATCGACCCTGGTCTGCCCGATGGTCTGCGGGTAGATGCCCGAGGCTGGGTTTTTACGAGCAGCCTCGACAGCGTCCAGGTTTTTCATCCCGATGGCACTCGACTCGCGCGCATTCCAGTGCCCGAGAAAATTGGCAACCTCACCTTCGGAGGGCCTGGGCGTGACCAATTATTCATCGCTGCCAGCCAATCCCTTTACCGAATTAAGTTGCGCGCGAAGGGGGTCCAAAGACCATGATCGACTGGCTGCTCGCCCCGCTCAGCGGGGCGCTTGCATACGCACTGTCGCCAGTAATCATGTGGCATGCTCGCTGCATGGTTCTGGCCTGGGGGGTGATTATTCCCTTGGGTGTTTTGGTGGCACGCTATTGGAAGATTTGGCCGGGGCAACGTTGGCCACACGAGCTGGACAGCAAGGTTTGGTGGCATAGCCATCGATTCGGACAATCGTTTGCGGTGGCTGTGATGAGTCTCGGCGCCTACCTAGCTTGGCGTTCGAATAGTTTGCTCTCAAGCGAAGCGCTTCAGCTTCATTCGAACCTTGGATGGTCGCTCGTTTTCCTGGGATGGGCACAAGTTCTTGGCGGTTGGCTGCGCGGCACTAAGGGCGGCCCCGGCGAGGCAAGTGTTCGAGGCGACCATTTCGACATGACCCAGCGGCGCCGTCTCTTTGAATGGACTCACAAAGTCTTGGGATGGCTCGCACTGGCGCTCGCTTGCCTAACGATTATTTTAGGGTTGGTGGCTGCCGATGCGCCTCGCTGGATGATGTTGAGTCTGTTCATCTGGTGGGCTGCCCTCATCGTCTTGGGATGGCGCTGGCAGCGTCAAGCGAAGTGCGTCGACACCTACCAGGCGATTTGGGGGCTAGACTCAAATCTGCCCGGTATGAGATTGGCGCCGATCGGTATCGGCATAAAACGCATCAGATTTACTCAAGATTCCGCTCGCACAAACCACCTACATAATACCTATCCACTAGAAGGAGACAAACCATGAAACGTCGCAGCTTTATTAAAGATTCCGCGATCACAGCTTTTGGTGCAGGCCTGCCCCTGAGCGGCGCTTTAGCGCAAAATCGCTATACCAAATATGCCGGGCAAACCGTCACGATGAATGTGCCAGCGCATTCTCACTACGACGCTATGGCCAAAATTCTGCCTCAGTTCACCAAAGAAACTGGCATCAAGGTCGAGGTGGATAAGGTCGCCATTGGCCGCATGAAGGACAAGCAGCTCCTGGAGATGGCGAAGCCTCAGGGTGACTACGATCTCGCCTGCTACATCGTGATGTGGAAGAGTGAGTATGTCTCGAAAAACTTAATCCATCCCCTCGAGCCTTTCTTCGCAAATAAGGCCCTAGCGGATCCCGATTACGACATGAACGACATCATTCCGATCTATCTCGAAAATCTTGGTCTGGTGGGAGGGCCCAAGGGCTACCTCGCAGGCCCTGGTGCGAAGCTTTACGGGCTGCCCTACGGTGCGGAAACCTCGGTCATGGCTTACCGACGCGATATTTTCGAGAAACATAGTCTGAAAATTCCTACGAACTACGAGGAGTTCACCAAAATTCTGAGAGTGATTAAGGATAAGGAGGGGATCGGTGCGCTGACCTCGCGTGGTCAAGCTGGCCATCAATGTGTACACGCCTGGTTGCTGCATCTCAACCCACTGGGTGGCAGTGTTTTCGATGCTAATTGGAAGCCTACGTTTAATAATGCAGCCGGTGTGCAGGCCTTGAAATTTCTCCAAGAGGTCGTCGCCACAGGTCCGGCAGGTATCGCGGGCTACGGGCAAGGCGAGGCCAACACGGCCTTCTTGCAGGGGCAGGCTGCGATGTATCTGGATTCGACCTCCATTTCAGGTGTGGTGAATGATGCCAGTAAGTCTCGTGTTGCGGGCAAAGTGAGCTGGGCGCTGCATCCGATGGGAGCGCGACGTGCTTCGCAGTCCGGCGGGCTCGGTCTGGCTATTCCCAAAAATGCCAGGAATGCAGACGCAGCCTTTTTGCTGATGCAATGGCTCACCTCGAAAGCTCAAGACAAGTCTTGTACCGCTATGGGCGGCACGCCGATGCGTAACTCAACGCTAGGGGATGCCAATCTCGTGCGCCAGTACCCTGAGTTCATCACCTTCAAGGAAGCACTTAAGTATTCCAACCCGGATTGGCGCCCGATTATCCCGGTATGGGACAAGATCAATGTTCAAGCCTTAGGCGTGGGCATTTCCGAAGCCCTGACGGGAAAGAAGTCGGCTGAGGTCGCTTTGAATGAGTTGGTGCAACCAGTCACACAAATTATGCGTGAAGGTGGCTACAAAATTTAGATCCTAGCAAGATGGCTGCCCGTCACCGCGCCTACCTGCCATGGCTATACGTCGGTCCCGCGATGTTAGTCATGGCGCTGGCCTGCCTGTACCCCGTGCTGTCGGCATTTCAGTTGAGTCTCTTCGACTGGAGTATGGGCACACCATGGAGCAGCGCGCGTTGGGTGGGCTTAAATAACTTTGTGTCTGCGTTTACCAATCCTAGGGTCTGGTCGTCTTTACAAACCACCCTGTTATTTGCCGGCATATGCGTCACGGTAGAGATGCTGCTGGGTATTGCCTTGGCCCTGGCGCTCGAGCGGCCAGTGCGTGGCACAGCAGCCTTTCGCACTCTGTTCATACTGCCGATGATGATTGCACCGGTTGCCGTGGGGCTCACTTGGCGGTATATGTTTGATGCTCAGTTTGGTTTGATCAATGCCTTTCTCAAAGTGATTGGGCTAAGCGCTCAAAATTGGTTAGCCGAACCCGGTTTAGCATTCGCAGCCATTGTGATTGCCGATATCTGGCAGTGGACACCGTTTGTGTTCATCATGATTGCGGCCGCCTTAGCCGGTATCGACTCCTCCGTCATTGAAGCCTCGCGCATTGATGGCGCAAGCTGGTGGCAAATGACCTTGCGAATCAAGCTGGCGATGATCTTACCGGTGATTGCCATCACCCTGATGATGCGACTCATCGATGCCTTTAGAGTGCTGGAGGTGGTCTATGTGCTCACCTTTGGCGGTCCTGGGGATTCTACTGAGATCTTGGCGTTGCATATTTATAAGACGGCTTTTGTCGGACAACAACTCGGTGGCGCTGCAGCAATTTCTTTATTGCTTCTGGTGGTCGTGATGGGCCTGTCCTGGTTCGCGCTTAGGCTGTCTAATCCCTTGTCAGAAAAGAACTCCGGCGCATGAAGCCGACCGGCCGACAGGCACTCGCGCATTACCTCATCTTAGGACTTCTGGCGCTATTTTGTGTGGCGCCGATTGTGGTGATTTTCGCCACCAGCATGCGGGAACAGGTTCAGATCTTTGCAGAGCCGCTGAACTTTTTTTTCATTCCGACGCTCGAAAACTACCGAGCTGTACTTACCGAGGACCGCTTTGATCGGTACTTGATGAATAGCCTGATGGTTGGCGCGGTCTCCACCTTGATTACCTTAGTGCTAGGAAGTATGGCCGCCTATGGCCTGGCGCGCTTTCGCTTTGTAGGGCGCAGCACTTTGGCCTACACCACCTTAATGCTTCGTACGGTGCCCCTGGCGGTCATGGCGATACCCGTATTCATGATTTGGAATGAGTGGCATCTGGTCAATAGCATTTTCGGGCTGATCCTTTTGTACGTCGCCGTGAACCTACCCTTCACGATCTGGCTACTGTATGGTTTTGTCCTGCAAATTCCCATTGAATTGGAGGAGTCGGCGACGATTGACGGTTGTAACCCCGTGCAAATGTTTGTCAAGGTGTTGCTGCCTTTGCTGGCTCCCGGCCTCGCAGCTGCGGCCATTTTCACCTTCAGAATTTCTTGGAATGAGTTTATCTTGGCCTTGGTGCTATCCGACCGTCATACCCGTACTTTGCCGGTAGCGGCTTCCTTGTTCATCACGGATATGGGCGTTGATTGGGGCAAAATCATGGCTATGGCTAGCCTCATCGCTATTCCGCCGCTCATCTTCACCTTTGTCGCTGCCCGGCAAATTATCACCGGGTTGACGGCGGGCGCAGTGAAGGGTTGATGGCCTTGTCCCTCTACTGTGGATAGCCCAAAGCTGCCTGACCAAACCCTTCTGCTGCGCGCCAGCCGGGAGGCTTTAGGAACAGATTCGTAAATATGCCGCCCGGGTTGTAGTTCAATGGTTTGTCTTGATGCTGCTTATCGTAGGCCTGCTTGAAATCGGCGCCGGTGCGATACCACGGAACCTTACTAATGTAGCCTTTGAGTGAGGCATAGCGCCAGCCCAGACCACGAATGCTTGGCCACACTTGGTCGCCATAGCGAATGTGTTCATCACGGAATAGTTTCCACATTTCGTGACCAAGAATATCGCCGAAAATAAACAAGCGATCATTCACAATCTCAAACTCGCTCGGATCTGAGCCGAGCTTTACGCCATAAGCCGCTCCATTGGCGCAAAAGGCACCGTATTGAGGTTCGTACCTGGCGGGATTACTAGCGAACGAAGCGCGATTTTCCTGTGATGTGAAATAGTAGGTGCGCTCGGGCTCCTGCAGGCTGTGCGAAATGCCGGCCTGGCCTCGGGTCGGTTTTCCCAACGTGAAATAGGCGACCGGGTCGTAACCAAGGAGCATCACGGGCTCGCCCTTCGAGTTCGGATTAGTGGCAAAGAGCGTCCCGCATCCACCAAGTGTGAGAAATACGGTGATCACGGACGTAGCCCGAATAAGGCGCCCGATCAAGTTACGAGGTGTAAAGTTGTAGACCATAAATCCCCCTAGATTCAAAGTGCACACTAGATTGTCGCCAGCCCTCGCTAAGGCTTGAGCTTATTCGTCGCATGAAGTGGGTGCTTAAAAGATAGACCAGACGACGTCCAGAAGCATCACAAGAGTCAATCGGCCCGCCGGTCTGCTTGAAGTTGCCACCGAGCAACTGCTAGGCGCCGAGTTTGTAGAGGATGTTTGAAAATGACGAAAATGTCTACAAACTGGATGTCAATTGCGACGTTTTTTATGGCGTGCCAAGCGAGCTTTAATGTTACCTGTCGCTAAACCTTCCTTCTTTCAAAGCGGACTTACTCTTGTCGAAGTATTGATCGTCGTCGCAATCATGGGCCTAGTCTTGGCCGGCGCACTGCCCGCCTACGAGGAATCCTTGATCCGGGCGAAGATCGCCGAGGGTCTGGGCCTTGCGACCCCCTATAAAGAAATAGTTGCGCAAAACGCGTTCGCTGGCCGAGCACTGAACACCGGCGCCCCAGCCTTGTCGGGCTCCTCCATCGTTCGCACGATTGCCGTCGCGGACGATGGCGTCATCACCCTTAGCTTCACACCCGAGGCTTTCGGTCCAACCCGAGCGGCCAGCTTTAGTCAGGGCGCGACGGTGACTCTCATTCCTTCGGTCAACGGATCTCCGGTGAACAAGGGGATGGTCCGAGGTGGGTTGCCAAAGACCGGCATGCCCGCCACAGCCGTCGTCGAGTGGAGCTGCGCGACAGAGTCCTCGACAGTAATTTTCGGTCTGCGAGGCACCTTACCCACGCAGTTTGCGCCCCCGGAATGTCGATAGTGCGCCGTGCCGTTAACGGCTCGACTTAAGGTCCTGCCAAACACTGATCTGGGTGAATGCCGGACGGTCGATTAGGCGGCCTTGCCCCAAGATATACTGCGCCCATGCTCGACTCCATTCCTTCTCTATCGGTGCTCGCGGTCTACAGCATTGCCTGTGTTGTGTTGTTCATTACCCCCGGCCCAGATATGAGCCTTTGGCTCGCCAAAACTCTTGCGGGCGGTCGCAATGTCGGGCTTGCCGCAATGATGGGTACCAACGTCGGCTGCTGCATTCATTCCTTGTTGGCAGCTTTTGGGATTTCTGTGCTGATTAACGCCAGTCCGGTCGCCTTCAACACCATGAAAGTCATCGGTGCGGTTTACCTGCTTTGGCTGGCCTATCAGGCGATCCGTCATGGCTCAATGCTGAGCGCAAGCATTGGTAGCCCCGATGGCGCGAGGCCTGCGATGTTGGCGGCTTTTCTAAGCGGCTTGATGGTGAATCTGTCTAACCCCAAGGTGGTGCTGTTCTTTGTCACCTTCTTGCCGGGCTTTGTAGAGGCCTCTGACCCTCATGTGCGCGGCAGGTTGCTTTTTCTGGGCCTGTACTTCGTCGCCTTCAATGCAGTCTTGTCCTCTCTTTTTATCTTGATGGCAGAACGCATGCTGGCCACTCTGAAAGCCAATCCAAAAATTATGCGGGTAATTGACTATACCTTTGCTGGAGTGTTCGGTATATTCGCTTTGACAATCGTCCGAACTCAGGCAAAAATCTAAATCGTTACGCTCATATGAATCAAGCTGCTGCCCATTCTCTGCGAGATCGTGTCGCGCTTGTCACCGGTGCTAATACCGGGATAGGCTTAGTGACGGCGCGAGAGCTCGCTCGTGAAGGTGCGCGCGTTTTCGTGGCTTGCCGTTCGTTAGCTAAGGCTCAGGCTGCTGTGCAACAGATTGAGCAAGCGACCGGTAGTAATTTGGTGGAGGCCCTAGCCTTAGATCTTGGCGACTTTGCATCGATTCGCCGTTGCGCGTCGGAGTTTTTGGCGCGTGATCTGCCCTTGCATCTTTTAGTGAATAACGCGGGGCTTGCTGGCCAACGCGGAATGACCGCCTCAGGTTTCGAGCTGGCTTTTGGTGTGAATCATCTTGGGCATTTTTTACTGACTAACTTATTGCTGGATCGCATGCGCACAAGTGCACCCGCACGAATTGTGACGGTCGCGAGTCGTGCTCACACGCGCTCCAATGGGCTGGATTGGGAAGCCTGCCAAAAGACAACGCGCACTCGACTGGCTATCAAAGAGTATGCCGACTCAAAACTTGCCAATGTTTTGTTTAGCGCGGAGCTCGCGCGTCGGCTAAAAGGAAGCGGCGTGAGTACCTATGCTTTGCACCCCGGCGTGGTGGCTTCGGAAATCTGGAGGTCCGTCCCTTGGCCGCTGAGTGTGCTCATCAAAAAAAGGATGATCACGACCGACGAAGGCGCCAGGACTAGTTTGTACTGCGCGACGGCCGCTCAACTGAGCGCCGAAAGTGGTTTGTACTACGACAAAAGTGCCGTGCGCGCGGTCAGCACCCTGGGCCAAGATTCGCACTTGGCTTTAGAGCTTTGGCGGCGCAGCAGGAGTTGGACAGGCCTTTGATGGCGCTTAGTAACAGACCTGCTTTGCACGGGTGCGTTTCGGCTTGGTCGCAACGCGTGCGCCGCGCGTGGTCAGCGCCTTATGCGGTGCGCTTCCCAGTCAGCCTCAGACCATTGCAGTAAGTCTTCAGCCCCTGAGGTGCGTAGGTGGGCACCGCCATCGGTGGCCACTGTTTCGCCGTTAATGTAGCCGGCCTCGGTGCAGATTAAAAAGGCAGCAAGGTTGGCGAGTTCAAGTGGATCGCCAACCCGGCCCAAAGGATTTCGTGCCGAAGCGGGAGACTGCTGAAGTCGTTGTTCAGGCATGAGTTGTCGATTTGCCCCGGCGGTAGGGAACGGGCCAGGTGCTATGGCGACTAGCCTTAATCCCTTAGGCCCCCACTCCACGGCAAGACTGCGGGTCATGGCCTCGACACCCGACTTGGCCATGGCCGACGGCGTGGTGAATGCGCGGCCGGTTCGCACCGAAGTGGACAGAATGCTTAACACGACACCGGGCTGTTTCGCGGCGATCCAACGCTTCCCGGCGGCCAAGGTGCAATACATTGCGCCGTGGAGTGTCGTTGCAAGAATCGCGTCGGCGGCTCTTGGCGAAAGTCGTTCAGTCTGAGCAATAAAGGTCGCTGCCGCATTGTTAACCAGTGCATAAAGCGGACCATTTTCCCAAATCTTGTTAAACATGGTCTCTACCGCGTCCGGCTGGCGCAGATCGCACACGAGGGCCTCCACTTGCGCGCCAATACTCGAGCGGATTTGATCAGCAGTCTTGCTCAAGACGTCTTCGCGACGGCCGCACAGTACCAAGGAAGCGCCAAGCTCTGCGAAGCGTTGCGCCATGGCGGCGCCTAGACCCGAACCGCCACCAGTGATCAAAATGCGCTTATTGCTCAGGAGATCCGGCCGAAACATAGGGGCAACCTCGATTTACGATTCTTCAGAGACCTTCTGGGAATGAGCTTCTTCCAAACTTGGCGAACTCAATTCGCTCTTGAGCTCACCTGGCTCCTGTGCGGGCTGGTCGCCCGTGCGGGGTGTGCCGTCGCTCAGTTTATCAAAGAGCCCACTGTTCTGAACGCGTGCGTCCCAGTCCTTGTACCAGCGTGCTAAGGACGCAACCGGCATGGGCTTGCCGACCAAAAAGCCCTGCACAACCCGGCCGCCTATACTCTTTACAGTATTCCATTCTTCGAGGGCTTCAACGCCTTCAGCAACCAGGACTTTCAGTGTAGAGGAAAGTTTGGCGAGTTTTTTGGGGGAAGTGATTCCACCGAGACGTTTTTTTGCAGTTGCTGCATTGTCAGGGATCTGAGATTTGTCGTCACTAATCATCGAGACTGCATTGGCAAGGACAGCCGATCTGCCCCAGTCGAACGGTTTCGGTAATGTCGCTAAGTGATATGCAAAAACGGGTGGAGAGGACGTCTTCACTATGACTAGGGGCAATACTGACCTGATACCAAGACGCCCAGTCCGTAGTGGTTCGAAGACCGACCCGGTATTGCTCAATGCTATGTTGATCGTAAGCCTTAATGAGGACCTGAAGTTCGGCAAAACCGCGGCTTTTTTCGCGCAAGCAGTCCAAGACTGATTTACCGCTTAAATCCGTTTCCAGTTCAGCCACGAGTCTTGCGAATGCCGGGTTGGTCCAGACGATCCTGCCGTTTCGGTCGGTGACCGCCACGGCTTGGCTTATGAGGCGGGTTGAAAGTTCCGAGGGAGGGATCTCGGACGCAGCGAGGGACGATGAGGCGGGCCTTTCGATCAGTGGTGCTTTGGGACCGATGTTCAGGCCGGTACTGGGCTTCAATCCTGCTTGTGCCCGAGTCTGAATTGTTAAATGTGTTAAATTGAGTCACTATTTGATCGCTCGGCGAGCTTTGAATTTAAAGACACTGGATCCTCGCTCGGCTATAATGAAAAGGCGCTTTCAAGAGCGCATTCGCTAGGGGTGTTGCACTGTGAGGTGCATCTGAGAAAGTCCCTTTGAACCTGATTGAGTTAATGCTCGCGCAGGGAAGCCAGTCTGACGAACGCCCGCGCTGCTCGCGCCCTCGTTTCCTCGCCAACTTCCCTAAGCTTTTGAACGGACATGGGACCATGGCACCTGCAATTTCAGATCCTGAAGGGCTGATTCCGACTTTGTTGGAGTTTCTGGCCCTGCCTGCGGTCAGCGACCAAGCGTTCAATCTTTTAGCACTTCGTCTGTTTGCCTATCAGTTCAAACATAACTTGGCTTATCAACGGTTTTGTCAGCTGCGCGGCCAGACCCCTCGACTGGTGAAACGCTGGCAAGAGATACCGGCCGTGCCGATCAACGCCTTTAAAGACCTCACGCTCAGTTGCATCCCTCAAGGCGACTGCGCGCGTGTGTTTATGACCAGTGGCACAACGCGTGGGGAGGTTAAAGGTCGAAATTTTCACCCCAGCCTGGCGGTTTACGACGCATCGATGCGGCGACATTTTCAACCCAGTTTTATGCAAGGTACTGAACGGATTCGGATGGGTATTCTTTTTCCGACCGAGTCGATGATGCCGAACTCATCGCTGGCGCATTACTTGGCCCTCGCTGTTGAGCACTTTGGCTCATCCGGGAGTGCCTACTTCGTGAACGAGGCGGGCTTGCAAGTGGATGCGCTGTGTGCTGTGCTCGAAGAGGTGCAGAGAAAAGGTGAACCGTTGGCCTTGCTTGGTGCCAGCTATGCTTTTGTGCATTTGTTCGATGCGCTCGACGAGCGCGGTGTGACCTACAAGTTGCCCCCCGGCAGCCGCATTCTCGATACGGGTGGCTTCAAGGGGCAGTCACGCGAAGTGCCGATGGAGGCCTTCTATGCGCAACTGTCTGCCACCTTCGGTATTGAGCGCCGGCATTGCATCAATATGTACGGCATGACGGAGCTGAGTACCCAATTCTATGACCAAGGTAATGAGACGATTCCCTCCGTTAAACGTGGGCCGCACTGGATTCGATCTCG
>JANLRI010000177.1:0-1751 GCA_031361565.1 Betaproteobacteria bacterium
GTCGCCAAAGGCATTGATCGCCTCTCGCTTACAACTCGTCAAAGCCGCTAAAAACTCCGCACTGCTACGCACAATCCGCATGCCCTTGCCACCCCCGCCAGCGCTCGCCTTGATCATGAGCGGATAGCCTATGCGATCTGATTCTGCTTGCAAAAACTCTGGCGCTTGATTGTCTCCGTGGTAGCCCGGCACCAGGGGTACACCGGCCTTCTCCATCAAGGCTTTGGCGGCAGACTTACTACCCATGGCAGCAATGGCCGAGGCCGGAGGCCCGATAAACACCAAGCCGGCCGCAACAACCGCCTTAGCGAAGCCTTCATTTTCTGACAGGAAACCATAGCCTGGATGAATAGCCTGCGCACCACAATTCTTGGCGATTTCCAAGACCCTGTCGCCCAGTAGATAGGATTCCTTAGCAGGAGCAGGACCAAGGCGATAAGCCTCATCACAGACCTGCACATGTTTGGCAAGAGCATCAACATCGGAATAAACTGCAACGGTTTTGATTCCCATCCGACGCGCGGTGGCCGCGACTCGGCAGGCGATCTCGCCGCGATTGGCGATTAGAATTTTGGTAAACATTAGTGCTCCTGAATTTTGGATTGGGCGAATGCGTTGGAGTCGAGATTAAGACGCCAGCTTGGGCACCCAGGAGGGTTTTCGTTTTTCGAAAAACGCCGCGATACCCTCTTGTGCATCATCGGTGGCGCGCACTTGGGCAATTCTTGCCGCGGTCTCATTCATGACCAGATCGCCAATCGGCATCGTGACCACATCGCGTATTAAGCGCTTGGTTTCATTCAATGCATTCGGGCTACCTTGAATGAGGTGGCCGAGAATCGCGTTAACTTTGAAGTCAAAGTCTTGCGGCTGTGCAATATCGTGCACGACCCCAATGCGATAGGCTTCAGCAGCATCCAGGATTTCTGCCGTCAACATATACCGACGTGCATTGGGCTCACCCATCGCCTTAATGACATAGGGGCTAATCATGGCGGGGATCAGGCCGAGTTTAACTTCGGACAAACAGAATTTTGCGTCGCTACTGGCAATCGCAATATCACAGGCGCAGACTAATCCCATACCGCCCGCAAACGCTGAACCCTGCACTCTTGCGACGACCGGTTTTGGACTCTCATAAATTTGACGCAGGACCATGGCCAGCTTGACTGAATCCTTGCGGGCCTCTTCGGCGCTCATGGAGCGTGCCGTTTTCATCCAGGTGAGATCGCCGCCTGCGCAAAAGGCTTTGCCACGACCGGCCAGTAAGATTACGCGCACGGTATCGTCAGCGATGGCAGCGCCAATCGCGTCATAAAGCTCTACGAACATGACATCGTTCATGGCGTTACGCAAATCGGGGCGGTTCAGCCACACTTGCGCGATGCCACTGGCGTACACTGTCTCGATGGTGGTGTAGCGGGCTGGCGAGAGAAGGTTGGGGGTTTGAGGGCTCATTTGCTTTACTCGTACTTTTAAATTCTGAATACGCCGAATTTTGTTTCGGGTATCGGAGCGTTCAAGGTGGCGCTCAAGGCGAGGCCTAGAACGCGCCGCGTATCAGCAGGATCGATGACACCATCATCCCAAACCCTTGCGGTCGCGTAATAGGGATGACCTTCATGCTCGAACTGCTCAAGCAAGGGCTTCTTGAATGCGAGCTCTTCCTCAGCGCTCCACTTGCCGCCCTTACCTTCAATACCTTCCCGACGCACCGTCGCCAAAACACTGGCCGCTTGCTCACCACCCAT
>JANLRI010000216.1:0-1912 GCA_031361565.1 Betaproteobacteria bacterium
GGCAGAAAATAGAGAACTCACCCATATTATTCAGACTCGGATTGAACAGGAACGGGGGGCGATTGCGCGAGAGCTTCATGATGAGATTGGGCAGCACATAACGGCCATCAAAAGCGCGGGCTTAGTGATCGCTCGGCGCGCTGAAGTTCCTGAAGCGACCGTGGCACAAGCGGCTCATTTGGTGACGGACTGTGCCGACAACCTCTACGACAGTATGCATCGACTAGTGGCTCGCTTGCGTCCCCTGGCGCTCGACAAGTTTGGCTTGTCTGATGCTTTGGAGGACTTGCTTTGTGATTGGAGGATGAGTCATCCCCAGGTAACTTTAGAGATGTCGCTAAGCGGCCCCTTAGAAACATTAGAGCCAGACCTGTGTACGGCTATTTTTAGAATTGTGCAAGAGTCTGTCAATAATGCTTTGCGCCATTCAAAAGCCAAACATATTTTAGTTCGAGTCCTGGCTCATAAGGTTGAAGTCGAACTAAGCGTTCGCGATGACGGTGATGGCCAGCCAGAACGATTTGAGTCAAAGGGACACTTTGGCGTGCTCGGCATGCAAGAACGAGTACATGCTCTAAAAGGTACTTTTGAAATTCAAAAAGTGAACCCGCAGGGCGTGCTGGTTGCAGCCCGATTTCCCCTCAATAGGCATGCGGCGGTAATGCTATGAGAGTCATGTTGGTCGATGACCACGCGGTCGTCCGGATGGGGTTCAAACTCTTGCTTCAAGGTTTTGCTGATATCGAGGTCGTCGCAGAAGCAGACAGTGGTGAAACTGCTTGTCAGCTTTATGAAACGACACTGCCTGATGTCGTTGTGATGGACGTGGCCATGGCGGGTATCGGCGGCATTGAAGCAATCAAACGTTTGCTTGCGAAATTCCCGCAGGTGCGTATTTTGGCTTTGTCTGCCCATGAGGATTCGAGCCATCCAAAGCGGGCATTACAGGCTGGTGCCCTGGGGTATTTATCCAAGCGAAGTGCTCCAGAGGATTTGATTGATGCCTTGCGTAAGGTCGCACAAGGACAACGATTCATCGATGCTCAAATTGCTCAGCGCATGGCGGTTCAAGATATTCATGGTGAAAATGGACTTTTGAGCCAGCTTTCGGCGCGCGAATTCGAAGTGTTTTTGCAATTGGCCAAGGGTCGTTCAGTTGCTCAGATTTCAGAAACACTGAAATTATCTAACTCGACCGTTGGCACCCACCTTTATCATTTGAAACAAAAACTTGGTTTAGTTAACCAAGCGGAGATGACTTTAATTGCGGTGCGACACGGGCTGATCGATCTTGGAGTCTAGGCCTGCCACACTCCAAAGCCCGCTTCGCGCAGCCCAATCGCTAACTCAACCTCCATCTCACGAGCGGCCTCATAAGGCATAGGGTTGTAGATCTCGTACAGCTCGGGCATCAATCGTTCGCCATATTCGCGTACGAAGCGATTCGACTGAATACCGGCTTTATGTTTGTCAAAACGTCGGTCGGGATCGAGGCCGGTCATACCGACGTAGACAAAGGGTTTACCCAGCACGTACTCGGGGTTGGCGCGACGAAAACTGCCTTCATTCCAGACTTGAACCGCGAGAGCCACCACGTAAACATGGTGGCTTTGGCGCTTAGGCGTGCGCGAGACCAACCGCGCTCACCCCGGCGATACAGATCAATTCGTCTTCATCACCCGTTCCGCCGCTCGCACCCACAGCACCGATCACGGCACCCTTGGCATCCTTAATCACGACGGCACCGGTCTGAGGCAGGAATTTACCTTGCGAGGTCGCCGAAAGCGATACAAAAAAGTTGGGGTTATCCTTAGCGCGCTGCCCCAAAGTTCGGCTGGAGGCGCCCATGCCGACCGCACCCCAAGCCTTGGCCCGAGCAATATCAAAGCGAAACATGCTGGCACCGTCCTCG
>JANLRI010000233.1:0-4403 GCA_031361565.1 Betaproteobacteria bacterium
CGCAGGTACAAAACGCCCTGCCGGAAAACGGCACGCCTGCCGAGGTGTATGGACGCGAGAAAACACTCCATAGCATTCATGAAAAAATGAAGGCCAAAGGCTTGAGTTTCGCTCAGGTCTTGGATGTTTACGGCTTTCGAGTCATTGTTGAGGATCGCTTGAGTTGCTATCTCGCGCTAGGCGTTTTGCACTCCTTGTTTAAGCCCATGCCCGGCCGCTTCAAGGACTACGTGGCGAATCCCAAGGCCAATGGTTATCAGTCGCTCCACACCACCTTGGTAGGGCCCTCCGGAGCGCCGGTCGAGTTTCAGATTCGCAGCAAGGAGATGCAGCGCTTTGCCGAGGCAGGCGTGGCCGCTCATTGGCTTTACAAATCTGAAGTTCAGAGTTTTTCCGATTTACACCATCTTACTCACCAGTGGCTTCGATCACTGCTCGACATTCAAAGCAACACGGGCGACGCCCTGGAGTTTATTGAGCACGTCAAAGTGGATCTCTTTCCCGACGAGGTCTTCGTCTTCACGCCGCGTGGCGAGATTCGCTCCTTAACTCGTGGCGCGACGGTGCTCGACTACGCTTTCATTGTGCATACCGATGTCGGTCGACACGCTGTATCTGCGCGGGTCAATCATAAAGACGTTGCACTCAGCACAGAGCTGCGCAATAGTGACGTTGTGGAAGTCATTACTGATGTTGCCTCTAATCCAGGGCCTGAATCCCTCAACTGGGTCAAGACGGGTAAAGCACGCGCGGAAATTCGGCAATACCTGCGACGCATGCAAGGCAAAGAATCGATTGAAATGGGGCAACGGTTATTGGAGCAGGCGCTCGCCTCTTTGCGCATCGATGCTGCCGCCCTCCCCGCCAGCGTGCTCGACAAATCGGCTCAAGATGGCGGCCTCAAAAATGTGGAAGAGCTTTATTCTGAGATCGGTTTGGCTAAAAGGCTGGCGCAAGTCGAGGCACGCGCCATCGCACTGCGACTGGGTGGCAAAACAGCCGCAGCTATGCTCCTGCCCAAATTGGCTCCAGTAATGATTCAGGGGTCGGAACACGGCGCGATCCACTTCGCGCCATGTTGCTCCCCGTTGCCCGACGAACCCATCATCGGTCAGTTAAAAGGGGGCCACGGCCTGACCATTCATCGCATGAAGTGTAGCGTCGCGGAGCGCATTAAAGAGCGCGATCCCGAGCGCTGGATTGGCGTCAAGTGGTCGGAAGACTCGCCACAATCCAGTTACAAATGCCGACTCGAGATACTGGTCAAAAATGAGCGCGGTGCACTCGGTAAGATTGCTGCCGAGATTGCAGGTTCTGACGCCAATATGAGCGGTGTGTCTTCAGAGGAAGGCGCGCAAAATCTCGCGACTTTGAAGGTTATATTAGAAGTTCGAGATCGGATTCATCTGGCTCGGGTCATGCGTAATCTCAGGCAGCTCGCGGAAGTGCTAAAGATCAGTCGCCCAGGTTAATAATTATTCCTAATTGAGGGCTGGGTGGGCACAAATTCGTAGGCCCATCCTTTAGCTTGGCTTAGGATAAGTGACTGACAATATTTCTATAATTTCGGGCCCTGCCGGGGTCTGCAGTACGACTTCCTCACCGACGCCGTGCTTAATCAGTGCCTTGGAAATAGGCGCGATCCAACTCACTAAGCCATTGCGGGTATCGACTTCATCTATGCCTACAATGGTCACGGTTTGCTCCTCGCCGTTTGCACGCAGAATTGCAATCGTGGCTCCGAAAAATGCCTTCTCGTTACCGAAATTCAGGCTGGCATCGACTACTTCTGCCGCGTCGATACGCTTCATCAGGAAGCGAATACGTCGGTCGATTTCGCGTAGGCGCTTCTTGCCGTAAAGATAGTCGCCGTTTTCCGAGCGATCACCATTGCTCGCCGCCCAAGACACGAGTTTGACCACCTCGGGGCGGTCAGTATCGAGCAAGTGCAGCAGCTCAGATTTCAAGCGCGCGAGGCCCGACGGACTAATGTAATTTTTTAGATTTTTGGGCGTATCTGGACCGGGAGGAGCGTCATCCTCCTCGTCCATGCCTTCGTCACTCTCCTTGACGAAGGCTTTATTCATCGCCGTGCATTGCCTTCATTACTCGCCAGCCAGGGACATTGACTCAATCAAGATTGATCCACTACGCTTGTTGCCGCGTCTGATTTCATCGCTTCCGACCGCCACGATCTGGGCATACATATCGCGCAAATTTCCGGCAATTGTAATTTCTTCCACCGGATAGGCGATCTCGCCATTTTCAACCCAAAATCCGTTAGCGCCACGAGAGTAATCCCCAGTCACGTAATTCACGCCTTGACCAATCAAATCCGTCACGAATAAGCCTCGGCCCATTTTGCGAATCATGGCTTTGAGATTATCTGTGGCTTGGGTCTTGCTACTTTTCAGGCTCAAATTGTGTGAACCGCTGGCGTTGCCCGTACTTTTCATCCCCAGTTTTCGCGCTGAATAAGTTCCCAAGAAATAGCCTTGAACCTGGCCTTTCTTCACAATCCAACGCTTCTGGGTGGCAACACCCTCGCCATCAAAAGAGGAACTGCCAGACTCTCCGGGCAAAAATGGATCCTCATAAATACTGAGGTCTTTCGGGAAAATCTGCTGGCCCAGACTATCAAGCAAGAAGCTGGATTTGCGATACAGCGCGCCGCCACTAATGGCTTGAACAAAACTACCCATGAGACCGCAGGCCAAGGGGCTTTCAAAAAGGACCGGTACGGTGCCTGTCTTAAGTTTTCGTGAGTTGAGTTTGGCCAGGGCACGTTGCGCCGCGTAGCGTCCAATGTGCGCTGGCTTGGCAAGTTTCTTTGGATCGTGTTCTGAAGAGTACCAATCGTCGCGTTGCATAGCTCTACCCTGCTGTGCAATCGGTGAGCAAGCGATGGAATGGCGACTGTACGGATAGCCGCCCATAAACCCATGGCTATTGGCCAAAATAAACTGGCCGTGGCTACTGGACACGCTGGCGCCTTCAGAATTCTTGATTTGCGGGCCTACCGCAAAAGCGGCCTCCTCAGCCTCAATCGCTATCTGAGCGGCCTTGGTCGCGTCAATCGCCCAAGGCTTAAAGAGGTCGAAGTCTTTAAACTTGGTGGCCAGCGTTTCGCGCTCCGGCAAGCCGGCGCAATCGTCTTCTGCCGTGTATCTCGCAATATCAAAAGCGGCCTTCACCACTTCTTGTATGGAGCGGGTCGAAAAGTCTGCACTGCTCGCATTGCCACGACGTTGCCCGCAATGCACCGTGACGCCGAAGCCCTTGTCACGATTCATCTCCACTGTTTCCAGCTTTTTCTTACGCACGTTAACGTTCAAGCCATGACTCTCACTGATTTCAACCGCCGCTTGGGTAGCGCCTAGTTTTTTGGCTTCGTTGAGCGCAGTTTGAGCAAGTTCTTTGAGCTTGTCCGGGGAGTAATCAAACATAAATATGCAGCACCTTGCGGGGATCAAAATGGGTAAAAATTAGACGAGCATTCGGGAGACGACAGATCATAGTAAGCCCACGATACGCTCAGCACTCTCTAAAAGTATGCACCCGAATAACCTACGCCGGGGCAGAAAGTCAGGTGGAATCACCTCGTCTCAGCCTCGCGGTATCATACCTTGATGAACGCAACGATACGAAAGCCTCCAGCCCCACCCGAGGCAGAACATGGTCAAGCAGCCGATGCGACCTACGACAAGCCCAGCAAAAGCTCCAAAAAACGCGACATGCATCGGCTTCAAGACTTGGCCGAAACTCTGGCGCTTCTCAATCCAATGCAACTCGCGAAGGCGCCCATTTCGGAAAGCCTTTTGGCCAGTGTGCAAGAGTTTCAAGCAATTCGCTCGCATGAAGGTAAGCGCCGTCAGGGGCAATATCTTGGCAAGGTCATGCGTGTAGAAGATCCTGATGCGATTCAGGCTTATATCCTGGACTTGGAAAAGCGCGGTCAGATCAAAAAGGGCACGCTTGACGTGAACAAGAAGTACAAATGACCCGGCGCGTTGTTCTGCTAAAACCAAACCTGAAACGATCATGAGCTTGCCCCCTGCGCTTAGTCCGACCCCGGCTGCTACGAGTACTCTCTTCGCGCTTGAAACCGTCAGAATAGGGCTGGTCTCGTGCAGTGACCGTGCCTCCAAAGGCCAGTACCAGGATCTTGGCCTGCCGTCCTTGCGAGAATGGCTGCAAATCGCGATTCAGAATCCGATTGCTTTTGTTGAGCGCTTAATTCCGGATGAGCAAACCGAGATTGAAAATAATTTGCGCGATTTGGTTGATACAGAACTTTGTCATCTTGTTCTCACAACAGGTGGCACAGGGCCCGCACCGCGTGATGTCACCCCGGAAGCTACGCTGGCCATCGCCGACAGGGTGATGCCTGGTTTTGGCGAACA
>JANLRI010000265.1:0-2332 GCA_031361565.1 Betaproteobacteria bacterium
ACGATCCAGATGTGGCCAAAGATTTGCGCCTCTTCACTCCAGCTTAGCGAGGTGTTCAGGGTGTAGCGGAAGAACACCTGCACCAGTGCTATACACACCACGATTGCAAAAATGAGCGACACCAACCACTCGACACCCAGGTCGATGCCGTCAAAAACGCGCTTCATCACTCGCTGAATCTCTTACTGCTGCTTGCGAATTTGAGCCAGCAAAGACTCGGCGCCAAACTCCTTGGCTAGATCATCTTGCGCCGTGCTGGCGGCCTTTTGCAGAGGCGCCACATCGATGTCATTAACCTTCATGCCAAGTTTCTTCACTGCGGCCAAGGATTCTGCCTCGCGCACAGGAGCGGCTGCTCGCACCATGTCGGCTGCGGCCTTGGCGCCCTTGCTCATGATGGCTTGCTCAGCAGCACTGAACTTGCGCCATTCGGCCAACGAAAATACCAATACGGTCGGGTCCATCAGGTGCCTTGTCATGGCGATACAACAGGCCACCTCGTTGAACTTGAAGGAGATTGTGGTGGCGGCAGTGTGCTCGTAGCCGTCTAATACGCCG
This sequence comes from Betaproteobacteria bacterium, assembly GCA_031361565.1. Classification (GTDB taxonomy): domain Bacteria; phylum Pseudomonadota; class Gammaproteobacteria; order Burkholderiales; family Burkholderiaceae_E; genus JAPOKJ01. Next base: position 559 of record JANLRI010000265.1, read on the forward strand.
CTTTGCAGCGAGGTATAGATTTCTCCAAAGTTCATGGGCGTTGCATTGGCGCCCATGGCATTAATCGCCGCCACAAAGACCTTGGTGGGGATGGTGCGAATCTTCAAACCCTTGAGGTCGGCCGCCTGCTTGACTTCTTTTTTGGCCGTGACGACATTGCGATAACCCCAACTCACCGCCCAAGACAATACTTTAAAGCCAGCCTTCTCCATGTCGCTGTTGAGTTCGGCGCCGACCGGCCCGTCTAACACGGTGGTGGCATGGTCATAGCTCTTCCATAGAAAGGGCAGGCCCAGCACACCTAAGCGCTTCACAAAGGATGCATACTCGGCTGGACCGCCCGCTGTTCCCGACGCGCCCGACCCCAAGCGCATGGCCTCAATCACCTCGCGCGACTGGCCGAGCTGGCTAGCGGGGAATACTTTCACTTCCATAGTGTCAGAGTTGGCATTCACATAAGTCATGAACTGATGGGCCAGCATGGTGTTGTCCACGCCCAAATCAGCCGGGCCGGCAGTATGGATTCGAATTAACTTCTTGGCGGGAGCCTGAGCCGCAACGGGATGGGTAAATACCATTGCCAGAAGAGATAAGGCTAATGCTTTTAAGAAATTCTTCATGCGGGTCTCCTATCTTTTATGAGTCAGTCTATTTCCGCCAAAGGAACGGGTGCACTGATGCTAAATGTTTTTGATGAACCGCGTACGGGAGTACGGGCGGGTGTGGACCGGTAGGCAGAAGCATCACCGATGTCCAGTTCTTTCTGCCCGGTACAAGCACGATAGCCAAGACGACCGCCTTTGGTGTGATCTTTGTTGACGTTGAAGTCGCTGGTCAAACCACAATGGAGTTCTTTTACGACTAATAGTGGTAACGCAGTTGTGCAATAAACAATGCGTCGTTTTCTACTTTATAGACCATCCGGTGCTCTTGATCAATACGCCGTGACCAATATCCGACCAATGAATGCCTAAGCGCTTCTGGTTTCCCCAGGCCTTCATGGGGAGCCGGTTTCCTCAAGTGAAAGCATCACAACAGACTGCGCTCCATTTCGAGTGATGATTAATGCCTCGTGATCATTGCATACGGATAGAACGACGCCAGTCCAAGACCATGGCAGAATGCCGCTAAGTCCCCTCCTAAAGAAGCTCATGCTAAAAGTCCGCCGTTCTCTCGCCATCGCCCCAATCGCACTGGTTCTTTCCTTCATCGCCACTCTGAGTGTTTCGAGTTCAGCCCAGGCTCAGACCTTCCCGAGTAAGCCGATTCGTCTCATCTGCCCTTTTCCTCCAGGCGGTGCTGTCGATATTGCCTCGCGCTCTATCGCTGCCGAACTTAGCAAATTACTGGGTCAGCCGGTCAACGTTGACAACCGGCCGGGTGCTGGAGGCAATATCGGCGCCATTGAAGCGGTTCGGGCCGCGCCGGACGGCTACACCATATTCATGACCACGAGTGGCATCCAAGCGATCAATCCCTCGCTCTACAAAAAAATGCTCGTGGATCCCAACAAGGATTTGCAACCCATCTCGGCCTTAGTGTCCCTCAACAATGTGCTGGTTGTGCACCCTTCCGTGCCGGCAACAAACTTGAAGGAATTTACCGAGCTTTTGAGGGCGAATCCAGGCAAGTACAACTATGCGTCGAGCGGCTCGGGTACCAGCATCCATATGTCCGCGGAGATGTATAAGTACCTGACCAAGACCTTCATGACCCACATTCCTTATCGCGGCAGCGCTCCGGCGCTCACCGACTTGCTGGGCGGGCAGGTTTC
>JANLRI010000266.1:0-17043 GCA_031361565.1 Betaproteobacteria bacterium
GCGGTCGAAGACTATTTTGATCGCAACCCTGAGCTCGAGGCAGAGTTAGAGGCAAAAGGCAAGTTAGAAGCCCTTGAGGTAATTAGAAACATCATCCCGGCCTACGTCAAGGTTCTGTTTGTTCGCCAGCCTCAACCGCTCGGCCTGGGGCACGCCGTGCTCTGTGCAGCACCGATGATTGGCCCTGACGAGATGTTTGCGGTGATGCTCCCGGATGATCTTATTGACGGCTACCCCAAGGGTGTTCTTAGCCAAATGTTGCCCTATGCGCTTGAGAAGAACTGCTCCGTTGTAGCGGTGGAAGAAGTTCCTCCAGCGGATGTGAGTAAATATGGGGTCGTCGATCCCATTAGCGAAGTCGGCCACCTTATGAAATTAAAAGGTATTGTCGAAAAACCAAGCGTTGGGCAAGCACCGTCCACAAGCGCCGTAGTCGGGCGATATATTTTGCATCCCAGTGTCCTAAAAACGCTTGAATTTCAAACCGCAGGCACGGGTGGTGAAATTCAGCTCACGGATGCGCTGGTTTCGCAAATTGAAAGCCCTGGTTTGTACGCTTATCGCTTCGGTGGCAAGCGCTTCGATTGCGGAAGCAAACGAGGATTCTTAACGGCCAATATTCATTTCGGTATGAAGGACAGCGGCTAAGGCCCGGCCGGTTTGAACAAGAGAGTCTCCCATATTAAAAATGCCGCAATCGTTGCGGCAGGCAGCTATTTTGAGTCTGCGATTGGCCTTGTCGTTGGCGTGATCGTCGCCCGCTCCTTGGGGCCCGATCAATTTGGGGCGTATGCCTTCGCAATATGGCTTATGGGTTGGCTCATTACAGCCTGTAGTCAATCTGTCACTACAGTCACGATTAAATTTGCGGCCGAAGCTCTCGGTCGAGGCGATTTAGTGCAAGCCTCAAATATCTACGGATATCTCTTAAGAGCCCAAGCTTATCTCTCAATGGGTGTACTGTCCGTATATGTAATTGTCTTTTGGCTGATCCATCCCCCAGAATGGGAGAGCACTTTATTTGTTTATCTGGCCTTCAGTGCTGCTGCTATTTGGTCAAAGGCACGATTCTGGATGAACGGTTCGATTTGTAATAGTCAGGAGCGTTTTGAGCCGGAAAATCTCGCGCTCGCCTACATTGCCGTACTTAACCTAATGGCCGTGGCTTTCTGGGCCTGGTTTTCTGGTTCATTGATAGGCTACATTGGAATTTTTGCAGCAACGGGGTGTGGGGCGCTGTTTCTTATCCGTCGCCAAATGGCCCAAAGGCTTAAGCACTTTGCGAGCAATGGACCGGTTCCGGAGGAGTTGAAGCGCCGAATTTGGTCCCAGATCAAAGCGACGGCGGCGCTCGTGCTGGTTTCCTTGCTGGGTAACCGGGCAATTGAAACCTTGCTTTTGAAGACGACCGCTACAAGCGCCGTTGTTGGGTTTTTCGCACTAGCGGGCACCTTGACCAAGGGCGCCGTCGATCTCATGACGGGGGGATTGAATTCAGTATTGTTACCTGCAATGTCCCGAAAGGTCGGTCAAAGTAGCAAGACTGGTGTGGGTGCCATGCTCAGTGAATCTTCACGCTACTACAATTTCTTAGGCTTGCTCGTGGTGGGCGCTGGACTAAGCTTCGCGCCTGGGGTTGTAGCGTTACTCTATGGGTCGAAATATAATGCCGCCATTCCAGCCATTGTGATTTCGCTCGTGATCGCTGGCCTAACCAGTGTGAGTGCCGCCTTATACGCCTATCAAACCAGTACCGAAAAGCAGGCCGATCGCGTTGCCGTAGCCATCATCACCATCATCGGCAACCTCATCTTCGCGATTGCGTTAATTCCCCGCTTTGGTCTCAACGGCGCCTTGGCGAGTCTGGCTGCCACGCGGGTCCTCAACCTGTTCGCTTCCTGGATGTATGTTCGAAGGTCATTACCCACTCCGCTGCCTTTAGGGGTTATGGGCAAGCAAACCATCGCAATGCTCCTCGGCCTACTACCTGAGCTAGTGCTTCGACAAACCCTGGGTGGCCCCTACTTATTTATCGTCAGTTTCGCATTGTTTTTAGGAATTTTTATCCTGTGCTCAGTCATCTTGCGAACCTGGAAACCTTTGGATTTTGACCTCAGTATTTCAATCCTCAATAAAGTAGGGGTTCACGGCGGACCCCTCGTTAAACTCATCAATGGGGCACGAAGCCGTTACAGCATGATCGCCTCGTAACTATCTTTTCGTTGCGACTAGTTTTATCCACGGCAGCAATAGGCTCGCCTGCTCGGGCAATAAATTGCCTAGCATTTTGCCGGTATGGCCCAATCTCTTCTCCAGCCCGACCGTAAGATTTTCCTTGCAAAGAAATCTGACCTCGCAACTCTGCTGCATGAAGCTGGCCAGTTGCGAGCGCGTACTTGACCAAGGATGACCCTCCAAACGACGAAAGTCACCGAACCATTCATCCGTATGGTAGCTCCGAAGCCGGTAAGGGTTGGGCGTAATTAAAACGATGCTGCCACCGGCTTTCGTTACACGAATCATCTCCTGGATGATCGCCCGACGATGATCTAAATCGTCGATATATTCCAGGACGGAAACACAAGTGACCACATCAAAATAACCGTCGGCGAAGGGTAACGGCTTTCCGGCTTCGATCTTCGAAAAGTCGAGATCGCTCGTGGTTAGGCCATGTGATTGCATGCGCGCCCGAGCCGCGTCTAGCGACAGTGCGTTGGGGTCGGCTCCAATTATTTCAGAAAACCCTAAGCTTTTGTCGAGTGCCATCGCAACGGTAGTCGCGCCCGTTCCGCAACCTAAATCTAGCGCACGGGAACCTTTGATGCCAGCGGCCTTGAGGGTTTTGCAAAAACTATTGAGGTGCACTTGGACTCGCCCGACCTCCCGGTCAATTAACTCGTCGAAAGCTTCGATCTCTTCCGCATATTTGCCCGAGGTCCGGTCGTGTATGTCCAGCGTTCCAGCACCACGTTTGATGAGTTGACGAAATTCACTGGCGTGAGGCTCTAAAAGTTTGATCATAGTTATCGGATCCAATTAGGAAGTCCAACCATCGCCTTGAAGCGGCTTCTGGTCGTTGAAAGTTCGACGTTCTGCCTAAGCAAACACAGGGGGCTCAATTGCGTCGCCCAATTAACGCCCGACTCGTAGCAAGCGCCAAGCCGATAGCCTGCGCACGACGTTTCATACAATACATCTTCATTGATCGACGAAAATCTACCCACCGGATAGGCAATGACTTGCACTGGTTTGCCAAGGGCTTCTTCAATTCTGCGTTTCGATTGAATAAGTTCTCGCTGCTGCTCGGCTTGATCCATTCGAGACAGAATTCCATGAGTCACCGTATGAGAGCCAAACTGAATGCCGTGTTCCTGCATTTCTCGGGCCTGTTCCCAAGTCATTGCAACCGCATCGTCAAGATCGTCAAGATCATTATGAGAATTATCGATCTTCATGTACGTCTTAAGATCCGTTAAGGTACTTTGAAATTTTCGATGAGGAAGCGACTTAAGATGCTTTTGAAGCATTCGCGCATCGGAGCGGCGAATTTGAGCATCGTTTGAACGGGGAAGCCGTTCGGTAATGCCTTCCACCTGTATCGATTGCGGGACAGCCTTCATTATTAAAAAGCTCACCATTTGAAACCAAATCGCTTCTCGGCTGTCGATCATTTCGGTGGATAGGAAGATGGTCGCGGGAATGCCTAGTTCCTTGAGAATCGGGTAAGCATAGGTATAGTTGTCCCGGAAGCCGTCATCAAAGGTAATGATCACCGAAGGCCGATCAATGCAATCACGCCCACTAAGATGTGCAACCAGGCGGGTAAGAGGCACTACCTGGAAGTGATCGCGTAAATAGCGCATTTGCCATTCAAAGTCTTCCGTAGTCGCGCTGATCAAATCTGAATCGAACGGATTGATCTTGCTGTGCTCTTGCTCATGTGGCGTGATGCGATGATAGGCAAGCACAACAATGGGGATGCGCCCGCGATTATGAAAAGGACGCAAAATGGGCATGAGACCGGCTGCAACCAAGGCATCGCCGATACGAGAACGAAGATAAGGTCGGTGTCGAACTGTATTCACGAGTGGGTCGACTGAGTCAAGGTTGAAAAATAGTATCCCTGGGATTTCCAAAGCGGAATCAGCTCGCGCAATGCTTTGCAGGCCACGGCACCATCATCGTGAAACAACACGATATCGCCACTGCTCACTGGGCGTTCTACGAGACCTCTGACCACTTGCTCGGCATCGTCGCGGTAATCCATGCTGTCGCGCGACCAAAGCGCCACATTAAAACGCTTTTTCAAACAAAACCACATGAGCGACATCGACACCCGTCCATAAGGGGGCCGAAACAAATGCTCAGTGCGATGATCGTATTCTTTGAGGAGACGATTCATTCCTCGAATTTCGATCAGGCGACCTTGGTCGCTGAGCATGTCCATGCGCGGATGGGTCATGCTGTGATTGCCGATCTCATGCCCTTCTCTGACCGTTCTTTCGACAATGCCACGGTTGTTGACTACGTCCCGTCCGACCACGAAGAATGTCGCTTTCACCTGCATTTCCGCTAGCAAATCAAGCATCGGCTCAGTATTGATTGAATGCGGGCCATCATCAAAAGTTAAGTACAGGACTCTGCCTTTAGACGGTCGATTAAACAGTATGCGATCCGATTTGAGAATGCGTAAAATCAGTTTTTTCACGTGGGCTGGCTCGCGAGAAATTGAAAAGCTTGATTCAATCCTTCGCTGGTACTTACCTCTGGATTCCAGCCGATTGCTTTAAGCTTTTGATTCGAGTACTTCAGTGGTCTGTACATTGATTTAACCACATAGGGTGTCAAGACTGCGGGTAACTGGCCCTTAGAACGCAAGGAGTAACTCTCTAACCACTTCGATCCCAGTAGGAGCGCAAAATACGGAACCGGTACGCAGGTTAGTTTTTTCACGTTCTTGCGGTACATCGAGAGATATTGAGCACAGGACGGCAACTCATCGTCCGTCACATTAAAAACTTCATTGGCCTTTCCGTGACGGGTGGCGCTCACGATCGCGGCGGCGCAATTTTTCACCTGGGTAAGCGGGAGAAGGTTGCCACCACCGAGTTTCGCAAATATTCCTAACGCAGAGATTCCAACCCGAGAGGACATACCGCTGCCCCCAGGCCCATAGATTACACCCGGTCGAACAAAGATAACCTCAGTTTTTTGCTCGCCGAGCATTTTACGGACAAGATGTTCTTGCTGCACTTTTGTATAGGCGTAGGCACCTTTACGCACACCGTCGACTTCTAACGGTGAGTTTTCGTCGAGAAGGTCCCCAGCGCGCATTTGGGAAGTGTCGTAAACCGAAAATGAACTTATAAAAATAACCCGTTTGATGCCTTGTTCCAGGATCGCTTCGCACAGGTTACGAGTGCCGAGTACGCTATTTAGAAACATATCCGCCGCTCCACCTTTTGTGCCGGCGGCCGCATGAATGACAACATCGGAGCCTTCGAGGGCGCGACCAATAGCGGTTCGATCTAACAGATTTGCATTCTCAATCCTAAACTGAGTGCCTGGATATTTTCCACAGACGTCTTTTAGCTCCTGCATTGCTTTCGCCTGACGAACCCCTAAAACGAGATCTCGCTCACCCGCGATCAAGAGCTGCTCAACAATCTGTTTGCCTAAAAACCCACCCGCTCCGGTCACAAAGATTTTCATAGTGGAAGGGCCTTCATCTCGATTTCGAACACATTTTTGGGCGGGTTGATCGCGGCCACAATCGCATCGATCGCTTTCGATGCAATCAAAAGCTCATTGGGCTTCTGTGGACTTGCCGTCCCCTGCAAAATCGAGCCGTAGAAGGACGCCAAGAGTCGGCGCATACCAATGAAGAAGTGGTAGTCGTGGCGCCAAAAGGCTCCGAAATTACTTTTGGCCTCCCCAGTGAAGGATCGCGCCTGGTCAATCGCAGGAATGAGCCTGCCGATCGACCCCGGGAAGCGCTGGCGGGCGAGAGGAGTACAGGTTCTTGACACAAAATCCAAAAGGTAGGAATTACGTGTTCCAAGTACCTTAAGGGTGTGGGTCACGGGCTTCGCATGCGCGCTGATATAGCCCGACACGGATACGCGATCCGAGGCCAAGATAAAGCGCAGCTCGTCGGGCAGGGCATCTACAATTTCACTCCCCATGGGCGAGCGTCGGCGACTGGCCAAGGCGAGCGTCTGAAAGTCTTCACCAATAAAAGGTGCAATCTTGCACATCACATGGTCAAGGACATTGTGGAATAACTTTCCCGGTAGGCGATGTACCCAGTGCTTCGGATCACTGAGCACGGCGAGTCCATACTCACCATTTAAATCGTAGCCATAGGCCGATTCAATGTGAACAATTTCGCCGAGTTCGCCCTGAGCAATGAGAGTCTCAAGTCGCTTAAACGGTGACTCGAAATTATAGAGATAGTTCACCGCGACTTTACGCCCGACCTTTTCAGCCAAAGACAATATTTCCTGAGTTTGCGAGGTGTCCAGAGCCAGCGGTTTTTCGAGAAAAACATGGCAACCATTTTCCAAAGCTAAGCGCGCAATAGCCAAATGAGAGTCTGGAGGGGTTGCAACGTGGATGACATCAAGCTTTGCGTCTTTGATCATCGTAAGCACATCGGTATAGCGCCTCTCAATGCCCAGGCGCTGCGAAATTTGCTGCGCCATCAAGGGCTCGCGATCTGCTACCGCCACGACTTCTGCTAGTCCAGTTGCCCGCGCTTGTTCAACATGCGCGTCTGAAATTTTGCCGCATCCAACGATTCCGACCCTTAACATAAACCCGCGCTTTCGAAAGAGGTCAAATGAACCCCGGTGCTCAAATGTGAAGGCTTAAGTTTATGCTGAGTGTTTACAGTCTTAGGACGCATGAACATTCCGATTGCGGGGTTTGGGCAGGATAAAGTCGCGATATTGATGCGGGTCTCCCGACTTGCCAGCCTCGGCCGCTTTAATGATATTGAAAGCCTCCCGAGAGGTGACATAGTGAAGTTTGAACTTCTTGCCGTCATTGTATTTTGACTCCAAGTAGGAGTGCATCTTATCAATCGGATCGCCAAGCAAGGTTTCCATATCTGGTTCTTGAGTGCCATGGGTGTGCACTTTGACGAACAGCCATTCAGGGCGCCCGACGACATGAATATGCTGGTTAACCCACAGATCAACACGATCCGAAGTAGGCTGTGAGGAGAGCCGCACATCGGCGTTCTCAAGCCGCGGCAAGAAGCCCCACTTACGATTCACAAAGTTCAGAGCCAATGGGCCTTGCATAATCATTAGGTCGCCACTTTCGCGACCACCCACGGTCACATCGGTGCCAACGTTGTGCGATTTACAGGTATGAGCGTCATCCTTTGCATAGTAAATGCTATTGATTTTCTTGGTCTGGGTTTCGCTGGGAGCAGAAGGTAAGGTGAAATCCGCATAACACCCTAGGTCTTTGAGAACGATCAGCTCGTTATTCACTCCACACCAACGGCCATCGGCACGAGAATTGTCCAGCGCCCAGTTCCCGTGAATGAAACCGAATACGGGTTTTTGACTGATGGGGTCGAGAGGCAGGGCGCCGTGTTCTTCATGAAGAATTTTCACGAAGCGTTGAATCTTTTCTCGCAAGCCAGCTTCAGTGTCATTGTCATGATGGAGATGAACTTCGATTTCTCCAAAGCCATCACGACACATCTTCTCAATCGCGTCGAGGTGCTCCTTTCGGTACTCCTCCTCGGGGTAGAAGAAAGTATGTTGCGGATGCACCCCGTCCGCGTCAACATGCTTCGATGCCATTTCGGGGTAGCGCTTGGACCACTGCGCAACGCGCGCGACCTCGGTTTCGTAGCTCGGCCTTTTCCAACCGGGCTCGTAGTGATCTACAAACATAAACATGACGTGTACCGGGCCGGACTCAACGACGGGCTTTTTGCGTAGCAAATAGGAGCCTAACCAGATTCCCATATTCTTGCGACGAATTTCAGTGGCAAGCAGTGCCGCCGCCGCCAGAGCAGCCAAGACAAGCACTAAAATAAGCGTGATCAACATTTCTAATTATTCCAAATCCAGGTTGCTTCAATCAAAGTAAAGTGATTGATACTTGTCGTACATTTGTTTTAGGCCGCCGAACTTTTGGGCCCATCCATAGGCGGCTTGCCCCATCTTTTTGAGCTCCTCGCGATTGGCGCCGAGTTTAATCAATACAGCGCCAAAGGCTTCGATGTCATCTCTGGCGACAAGAAAGCCCGTCACCCCTTCTTCAATGATCTCGCTATTGCCTCCTACGTTCGTCGCGATACAGGGCAGGCCAGAAGCGGCAGCTTCCAGTAGTGCAAGCGAATACGCCTCGGATCGCGAGCTTTGCAGAAATACATCCATTCCACCGAGGATGAATGGTATGTCAGATCGCTCACCGAGCACGATGACATTTTTCTCAAGTTGACGATCCCGAATAAGGCTCTCAATCTTTCCGCGCGAGGGGCCATCACCTGCCAATAAAAGTTGGGAATCGGAGGGTAAGCTGGGCAGAGCAAGCGCAAACGCTTCAATCATCATCGGATGGTTTTTAACATCCGATAAGCGACCGACCGAACCAAAAACAACACTCGGCACTTCACGCTTCAAACTCGCCCAAAACTCTGCCTTGGTTTGATCAGTGGAGCGGCGATACTGGTGAAGGTCAATGCCATTCGGAATGACTTTTGCCTTGCGTTCCGGGATTACGCCGGTGGGCACGAGTTTGTTCCGCGCCGCCACGCATACAAATATAGCAGCCTTGGTGACCAACATTGTTAGGCGAAACACAAATGCCCGAGTCGAGTTGGCGAGATCGTCACCCATATTGTGGCGGGTGTGGACCAGAATGCTCGGACCCGAGAAAGGCTTCGCTGCTGCTGCGTAATAGTGTGGCATGGGATTGTGGGTGTGCAACACTTGGATTTTTGACTCGCGCAGTGCCAAGATCATTTCCTTGACAATCGACAACTGGAAGCCTTTTTTCTGTCCAAAACAGCGTACGCCAAGACCTGCGCGTTTCGCCAATGCTTCACAGGGCCCGCCGCCGGTCATGCTCCAAATCTCGACGGAGTGACCCGCGAGCCTTTGTTGCTCAGCGAGTGCGATCGCCATTCTCTCAGCGCCGCCGGTTTGGAGCGAGACCAGAATATGCACGATTCGATGGGGGCGTAGGGTGCTTACTTTCGACATGTTGTTTACTGAGTTCTTCGCAGCTTTGTTGAAACACGCTCACCGGCTCGAGTCATCACCGACCAAACACCGTAAATCAAGAATGCGGGTATGGCCAGAAGAAAAGGAACTCCCATTTCTTGGCGCAACAAATTCCAATGCCAGCCCGCCGCCTCGAACTTATTGCCGGACAGAGAGTTCGACGCGACCCGATAAAAACCGAGTGGCTGCTTCGATCCCTTGGCTCCGCCGGCTTTACGCACCAGGTTGAACCACATCAAGTAGTCCTCGTGTCGCACCTTTTTTTGTAGTTCAAGACCCAGGGCTGCCCGGTCATACGCGCCGGTCAAGTTTCCAATGGGGTTAATGAAATACATCATCCAAGGGGAAATGACCTCAGGAGCAAGCACAAGGCCTTTAACACCGCTTTCAGAGAAGCGTTGATATGAGCTGCAACTGATTTTTGCCCCGTCCGAAAACTGACGAACATGATGCGAGAGCATATTGGTTGCCCATTGATCATCCGAATCCAAAAAACTAATGTACTGGCCCTTGGCCGAAAGTAAGGCCGCATTTCGGGCGCCAGCGACGCCAGAGTTTTCCTTCAGATTGATCAGTTTGATTCTAGAATCCTGGCGCGCGAAGGCCTCGACGATACTCACTGTGGCATCGTTTGAGCAGTCGTTGGCGATCAAAAGCTCCCAATGTAAATAGCTTTGGGCGAGCACGGAGTCAATCGACGCCTTGATCGTCGCGGCCGCATTAAAGGCGGGCATGACAATCGAGAACAGACCGTTCTCGATGCCTGCCTTGCTCTGACCTGTATCGGGAGAGGCTTGGATCACAGGCTACTGGCTCCTGGAGCAGTTTTTGAAAGGTGATTGCGTTTCAATTTTCTTAACGCTCTTTCCGCACTGAGCCAAAAATTCGGACGTTGCAAAACAATTGAGAACATTTCATACTTTTCATTACTTAAGCTGTCTTTGTATCGGTTGGCGCCAGCGAGAAAATCGTAGGTTTCGAGCGTAGGGTCTTGCATGTAAAACTCGATCGCAAGATCATGGGCGATGATGCCAGCCCTGGATTTTGAGTCCAGGTCATAGTTCACCCCGGACATGTAAAAATGTATCTCCGTGCTGGCTCGAAAATTGTAAAGATAAGCCAAAATAGACGATCCGGCGCTTACCCGCATCATTTCTACTTTTCTTGATTTTGTTCCTAGCCTTACGAGCTCTTTATGAAATGCAGTAAAGGCTGGATTTTCAAATCCCTTCCCCCGCTGATGCGCTTGGCTGCTCCAGCGTAGCCGATGTAAAACAGCTAAGCCTTCAAGAAATTCGAGCGCTTGCTCTTCGCCACTCGCCACTTCAATTTTTAGTGGACCATATTGCTTTTCGCAAAATCGGCGCGCCCTGCGCAACTGTTCGCGCGAGTTTTGCGAGAGGCTTGCAATGAAATCTCCCGCATGGTCGTTCCGAATCTTTTTGAAATCGACTTTGAACCCGGGCCTTGCTTCCTCGAGGTACCATCCCCAATTTCTGCTTTGTGCGGCGCTTTGAATGGCCTGCAATTCATCCGCAGCAATGCGACTAAACAGGATTTCTTGCCAGTCTTGACGCGTATCGATTTCGGTCAGCAGCCAATCCAGCGAACTGGCGAAGGGAATGGTTTGCGGACCTCGAAATCGGTTGTATTCGATGGTAACTTCATCCAAGCTTTCATCGACTAGCTCGTTGAATCCAAGCCGCTGAACACGCAAAAGACCCCGATGTCGGGACACTCGATTGAAACCAATTTGAGCGCTGCAGCCGGCAGGAGACCGGTATGTGGTGGATCGTAGGTACGAAGGCTCATTGGCCCAGGCAATCCCACCAGCGTCCGTCCAAAGGTCGCTGGTGAACACGGAATGAAAGTCAAGTTCGCTCATGCAGAAGCGCGCGTTAGGAGAGTTTGCTTTTAACGAGACTATTCTCAGCCAAAGCGGAGTTGCTCGATTTGTCCCAGGCTGTAAGCACGTCGCGATAAATCTCGAGGAGAGACTGCACTCGGAACTCCCATGAGTTCTGGCCCGCATAGTTGAGAATAAGCGATCGATCCCATTGGCGTCGAAACGCGTCGATCGTCTTGTTGCGAAACTGATCGGCGTCCCAGTAATCAACGAGGTAGCCAAGATCGCTACTATTCACTACTTGAGAGTTGCCTCCAACTCGGGTTGTAACGACGGGTAGGCCACAGGCCATGGCTTCGAGTAAAACATTGGCCCAGCCCTCATAGGCCGTTGCGGAGACGAATAGGTCGGACGCACTTAAGTACCAGCGAAGATCATTTGGGGCCTGGGGGCCACAAAAAGTCACAACAGACTCCAAACCAAGTTGCTGCACCTGAGCCTTAAGCTGAGGAAGCATGTTGCCCTGAGTTGTACCACCGCCGACCACCAGGAATTTCAATTTCGGTAGAACCTTGAGAAGCTCCGGTAGCTCAGCAATGATTCTATGAAAGCCCTTTAATTCAACCAAGCCTCCCACTCCGATCAGGACCTGAGCATCGTCCGGGATGCCCAAGCGCGTTCTGGCAGCAAGCTTATCTTCCGGAAAGAATTTTTTGAGATCAACGCCGTTACCGACTACAACGGTTTTATTAGGAGCAGCCTCGAGCTTATCGGCAACGTCTACTTTCAGTGAGTCAGAGACGGCGATGAGTTTCGACGCGCGGCTGATGACATGCCTCAGCGCGCTTTCACGAGGTGTGCCCACCAGCTTCGCGTCTTTACTGCCGCGGATCGTGACGATAAGGGGTAGGTTATGCTCTGCCGCCAAGGTCGCCGCAGCCTCTCCGTCAGGATAAAGAAAATGTGCATCAACGATGTTGGGCTTGAACTCAGCACAGATCTTCTTGAATACGGAACGTGAACCTGAGGCCATTAAGTAGCCATCGAGAGTTTTGAAAAACTTTGGGATGCTGAGCACTCGTGGACGATAGACATGCACGCCATCCATTATTTCGAACGCAGGCGACAGGGGTCGAAAAGTGCTTCGAAAGAGTCGCACGACGGGGTCAAGGGGCGACCAGGTTTGAGGCGAGATTACCGCGATTGGAATATGTTCGGCCACCCGAAACATGCGCTCTTTGATCGGGGTGCCGACTGTCGGTGTGACTGCACTCGGGAACATATTGCTAAATACGATCAGTCGAGGCGAGGGAGATTTAACGGTCATGCAGGTTTCTGAAAAAAATCATACCAGTGTATTTTAAAGCACCCGGCGACAGAAAATTACCTGTCCTAAGATGAACGCCCAATTTGTCCGCCAGATGGCTGTGTTATTGAACGAATTGCCCGTCTACAATCACGAATTACATAATTGTCACGTTTCAGAGCACTTAAAGCCGTTGCTTAGACGAGACAGCAAGGGGTCACGTCCCCGCTTGACTGCCTTTATTCAACCTTCGGCGGTGAGAATGAAGTCAGAACATTAGAGAACGATACATTTGTCATTATTTGCGTGAGCGCTTTAAGGTACATTCCTGGGCGAAAAGGAGAAGTTGATGATTGGAACTGTTGCAGTTGTAGGCCTTGGCTATGTCGGGCTACCCCTGGCTGTAGAATTTGGGCGTGTTGTACCCACGATTGGATATGATTTATCTAAGCAAAAGGTGGAGAACTTCAAAGTTCATGTCGACCCTACAGGTGAGGTGAGTCGCGCGCAATTCGAAGCTGCTAAATTGCTTGAGGTGACTTCGAATCCTGAAGATTTGCGCAAGGCAGACTTTCTGATCGTCGCGGTTCCAACACCCGTAGATCAAGCCAATCGTCCTGACTTTTCGCCGCTCGAGAGCGCTAGCAGAACCTGCGGAAAGTATATGAAGAAGGGCGCTACAGTCGTGTATGAGTCGACTGTATATCCTGGTGCGACCGAAGAGATTTGCATCCCCATTTTGGAGCAACTCTCAGGCCTTAAATGGAAAAAAGATTTCTTCGTGGGCTATTCTCCGGAGCGAATCAATCCTGGCGATAAAACACACACCCTGCCGACGATCATCAAAGTGGTCTCGGGCGATACACCGGAAACCCTGGACGCCGTAGCGGCGATGTATTCCTCAGTGGTGACCGCGGGCGTGTATAAGGCCGCCAGCATTAAAGTCGCCGAGGCCGCAAAGGTGATTGAGAACACGCAGCGCGACATCAATATCGCTTTGATGAACGAGTTGGCGATGATTTTTGATCGCATTGGTATCGATACCGTCGATGTACTTGAGGCCGCCGGAACAAAGTGGAATTTCCTACCGTTTAGGCCGGGGCTCGTGGGTGGTCATTGCATCGGCGTTGACCCTTATTACCTGACTCATAAGGCGGCCATGCATGGTTACCGCCCTCAGGTCATCCTGTCGGGTCGCGGCATCAACGACGCCATGGGACCGTACTGCGGTCGTCAAACCATTAAAAAAATGATCGCTCAAGGCTTTCCGGTGAAGGACCAGCCGATCATTGTTTTAGGCATGACCTTCAAAGAAGACGTACCCGATATTCGCAATTCGAAGGTGATCGATGTCATCAACGAAATGAAGAGTTACGGATGTAAGGTTTATGTGCACGATCCGATTGCGGATTCTGCGGAATGTCACCACGAGTACGGTATTGAGTTGACCAAGTGGGAAGATCTTCCAAAGGCGGCCGCCATGGTCATGGCAGTTTCCCATTCTCACTACAAGAGCCTGCCGGTGGCCAGTCTTTGTGAGAAGCTTGTTCCCGGTGCCGTGATTACGGATATTAAGTCGATGCTCAATCGCGATGCGATTGAAAAACTTGGCTTTAGACTGTGGAGGCTGTAGGGCTCAATGGTTGATTCACTCAATTCCAGTGCGACCTTGCGTGCTCTTGCCCCTATCCCGGCCGCACTGAGCGAGCGGCTTCGCTCTAAAGGGCCTGCGCAATGGTTAGTCACCGGATGCGCAGGTTTCATTGGTAGCAATATTGTTGAGAACTTGCTGTGTGCAGGGCAGATCGTTATTGGTATTGATAACCTTTCAACCGGTCATCTCAAGAATTTGCACGAGATCAAAACGAGGTTAGGTGCCGAGGCATGGGAACGATTTACCTTCCATCAAATTGACATTAACAACAGCCCCGCTGTGGCGAAAGCCGTGGCCGGCTGCGACTATGTGTTGCATCAGGCAGCACTCGGGTCGGTGCCCCGTTCTATCAAAGAGCCCATTGCTAGTTTTCACGCCAATGTGAATGGCTTCATGACGGTATTGGACGCGGCGCGATTAGCCGGGGTCAAGCGTTTTGTCTATGCTTCGTCCAGTTCTGTGTATGGCGACCATCCTGACCTTCCCAAATTTGAAGACAAGATTGGTAAAGTGCTTTCACCCTATGCGGCCACCAAGTCAGCCAATGAATTATTTGCCGAGGTGTTTGCAAAAACCTATGACATGACCTGCGTAGGCCTTCGATATTTCAACGTGTTTGGCCCAAGACAAGACCCTGAAGGGGCTTATGCGGCCGTCATTCCGAAGTGGATCGCTACCCTTCTCAAGGCAGAGGCTCCCATCATTAACGGTGATGGCGAGACAAGTCGCGATTTTTGTTTTGTGGCCAATGCAGTGCAGGCCAATCTTCTCGGGGCTTTGTCCGAACACTTGGAGCATCCGCACCAGGTTTTCAATGTGGCCTTTTCGCAAAGAACCAGTCTGAATCAATTGTTCAGCATTCTCAAAACCTCACTTGCTTCTTCGGGTTCCTTACCGCAAGACGTAGTCGGGACTTACGCTCCTTTTCGTTCCGGCGATGTGCGGCACTCTTTGGCCGATATTTCAAGCGCGCAGCGCGCCCTTGGGTACACCCCGGAATACGATCTACTAGGGGGCCTTTCGCTTGCGATGCCCTGGTACATCCATCAGGCCAGGCAAGGCTAGTCAGCTCATCAGACTCGCACGCTAGACTGATTGAGGGCGGGACAGGGTAAAATCCTGTCGGCCATGGTTGCGTCTACCTGCAGTGCGCATGGGCCTGTCTATTTGAGAGCTTATGAAAGTAACTGTGATCGGGGTGGGCTATGTTGGCCTCGTCAGCGGAGCATGCTTGGCCGACGTGGGCCACAATGTACTCTGCTTTGATACCGACGTATCGAAAATTGGCCTGTTATCTCGGGGAGGCGTACCGATTTTCGAGCCCGGCCTTGAAGCCATCATTAAGCGAAATGTTGCGGCGGGCCGGCTTGCTTTTACCACCGATGCAGCCCAGGCTGGAAAGTTTGGCGTCATTCAGATTATTGCCGTGGGCACGCCGCCGGATCATGACGGTTCGGCCGACTTAAAGTACGTCCGCGCGGCGGCTCGGTCGATCGGTGAGCAGATCGACTCTTTTGTCGTCGTAGTGGATAAGAGCACGGTACCCGTGGGCACAGGGGATATGGTTGAGACGGCGATACGCGAGTCACTCAATAAGCGTGCGCTGAATGTAGATTTTGCCGTGGTTTCCAATCCTGAGTTTTTGAAGGAAGGTGCGGCGATTGCCGATTTCAACCGACCCGATCGCATCGTGATCGGCGTGGAAAGTGAGCGCGCTGAACGCTTGATGCGCGAGCTCTATGCGCCATTTCTGCGCAATCACGATAAGCTCCTGGTCATGTCTCGACGCTCGGCCGAGTTGACCAAGTATGCCGCCAACGCGATGCTCGCCACGCGTATTTCTTTTATGAATGAGTTGGCCAATCTGGCTGAACGTACCGGCGCGGACATTGAAGATGTACGCCTCGGAATTGGCTCAGATCCAAGAATCGGATACTCGTTTCTTTATAGCGGCACTGGCTATGGTGGATCCTGTTTCCCGAAGGATTTACGCGCCTTGCAGGAAACCGGTAAGGCCCATGGCCTGCATTTAAAGCTTTTGGATGCTGTGGAGCAGATCAACGACTTGCAAAAGACCGTGCTGTATGACAAAGCCTTGCAGCGTTTCAAGAATTTGGAAGGCAAAAAGTTCGCGCTATGGGGGCTCGCCTTTAAGCCCAATACTGATGACATTCGCGAGGCGCCTGCCTTGGTCGTGATTCGCAAACTCTTGGCGGCGGGAGCATCGGTCTTTGCCTATGATCCGATCGCTACTGACAACACCCAGAAGGAAGTGGATTCGCACCCCAATTTGCATTTTTGTAAGAGCATTTGGGATACCCTTGATCAAAGCGACGCGCTCTTTATCATGACCGAATGGCGGGAGTTTTGGAGCCCCGATTTTGAACGCATGGCGTCTGTCATGCGAAATGCCGTCATTTTCGACGGCAGAAATATCTATAAGCCCAGCACAGTGGGCGATTATGGCTTTGAGTATTACGGTATTGGTCGTGGGGCGGTTATGGCGTCTGATTCCGCTTAGAATTTAGATAGCGTTGAGCTAATCGCCGTCCGGGCCGCTCTATATATTGGTAGGTCAAGTAGCTCAAGATAATGACGAGGCCGAGGGCCAGTACGTGTGCAATTGAACCTTCGAGCGCGGTGCGCCCGACTAAAAGGGTGCTTTCGCCAAGCTGATTGATGGCCCCGTCCCAGAGGTTAATGTGGAGTCGTTTCGCGCTCAGGGAAACAAGGTGATAAATCACCGATTGCACAAGCCAGTGCACCATGTAGATCGAAAACGACAGCATGCCCAAGAATTGTAGAGGCTTCGTTGTTAAGACCCGACTCAGTGGGCCGCTTTCGTAGCTGAAGATCATCACGGCGAGGGCAAAGAGGAAGGGCGCGGCCACTGAGGTTTTTCCCTCAAGTGGAAGCAGGCAAAATCCGATCACGGCAACTCCAATCAGGAGTTCGAGGGCTGAACCTAGCCAGGTTTTTACATTGA
>JANLRI010000271.1:0-10316 GCA_031361565.1 Betaproteobacteria bacterium
GTCGCTACCGGCCTACCATAACCTGAAGGTGCTTGGCCAAGCGACCAACGAAAGTCGTGACGCCCGCAGGGCGAACCAAAACCTGTCGGGCCCAACACTGCTGTGCGGGCACGATGCCTTCATGCTCGATACGCGATCGCATCGTTCGCGCAAGTTTGATCGTTTATATGCCGACAAGGACTTCCAAGCCTTCAAGCAATGGGCCGCTCGCGTCGATAAGACCAAGGTGAAATTCTTGTTCACGGGCTCAGTGCTGTTCCCGGTGCTGCGTAGCACACTGGCTCAGCCGGCCTCCGGGTTCGATGAGGACACCTTAAGCGCATACCCGGCACAACGCAATCGCCTTTTGGAGGTTATCGCTGCTGAACAACTCAGTAACATCGTCTTTATCTCGGGCGATTTGCATCTCTCCTGTTCGGGGCGAGGCTTAATTCATACCACCAACGAGTCCTTGACTTTTGGCTTTTGTGTCTCCTCCGGGCTGTACGCGCCACTGCCTTTCGCGAATACTCGCAGTTGGCAGTTGCCCTCCAAGGAGGTCAACCATCGCATCGCTTTTGATCTCGGGCTTTTTCGGGCGATCGATTTCAAAATAGAGCAAATTGTCGAGCAACAAAGCATTGCACAAATCATCATCAAACACGACTCTCATGAAGAGCAGACCTTTTGCCACTTTGTGGACGCGCACGGCCAAGCGGGCATGGGCCAGTTGCTGGCCCAGGAGAACCTCTACAAAACGACGTAGAACTACCGAAGCTTGCGCGCCAAGCTCACAATACGATGCGCATCCACACCAAAATGTTCGCGTAGCTGGGCGCGAGTATCGCTTCGACCAAAACCGTCGGTGCCCAAGCTATGGAAGCTGCGCCCGTCGGGTACAAAGGCTCGAATCTGTTCTGTAAGGGCCCGCACATAATCGCTCACGGCGATGATTGGACCTTTTGTTTGCAAAAGTATTTGAGTGATCCATGCCTCGGCCGAATGGGCTGCCGCCATTAAGGCTGCATCGGACTTTGCAACATGCCCGGTGGGTGACATGCCTAAGCGGGATTGTTCAGCAGCGATTCCATCGCGAACTAGTTCGTTCCAGCTCGTCACACTTACCACATCGACTTGAAAGCCCTCTGCATTAAGCATCTGGGCTGCCTTTATAACCTCGGTGAAAATCGCACCAGAGCCTAGAAGCGTGATCTTCTTGTTTTTTGAGCTCGCTAAGCGGCTGAATACATAAGCTCCCCGAATCACGCCTACCTTGGCTTCAACGGGAAGGCTCGGGTTGGCATAATTTTCATTCATCGCAGTGATGTAGTAGAAAACATCGCGCCGTTCTTCTAACATTTCGCGCATACCGTGATCCAGGATCACGGCGAGTTCGCCAGCAAAAGCTGGGTCGTAGCTTCTGCAATTTGGAATCGTGCCCGCAATGAGTTGACTATTACCATCCTGGTGCTGCAGCCCCTCGCCACCTAGGGTCGTGCGCCCCGATGTAGCGCCTATTAAGAATCCTCGTGCGCGCTGATCGGCAGCCGCCCAAATTTGGTCTCCCACTCGTTGAAAACCGAACATGCTGTAATAAATATAGAAAGGAAGCATGGCCTGACCGTGGACGCTATAGGAGGTCGCCGCCGCGGTCCAACTCGCTAACGCGCTGGCCTCAGAAATACCCTCTTCTAAAATTTGGCCATCGGTGGCTTCACGATAGGTTAATACCGAACCGATATCTTCAGGTTCATAGCGTTGCCCAACACTGGAGTAAATTCCCACTTGCTTGAACAAATTCGCCATGCCAAAGGTACGTGCTTCATCGGCCACAATAGGGACGATTCTCGGACCCAAGGTTTTGTCTTTCAGTAAGTTGCCAAGCATGCGCACAAAAGCCATGGTGGTACTCATTTCCTTACCCTGGGCTTCGAGTGCAAACGTGGCCCAGCGATCCGCGGCGGGCACGGCGAGTGGCGCGGCATCACTGTGCCGTTGCGGCAAATAGCCGCCAAGACGCGCACGACGTTCATGCAGATAGCGCATTTCTTCGGAAGTGTCGGCGGGTTTGTAAAACGACACCGCCTCCACTTCCTGATTCGTCAAGGGCAACTTAAAACGATCTCTGAAGGCCAGCAATTGGGAGGTGTCGAGCTTTTTTTGCTGATGCGTGGTCATTTTGCCTTGACCGGCCTCGCCCATTCCAAATCCTTTCTTAGTGTGCGCCAAGATTACGGTGGGCTGACCCTGATGCTCGCAGGCCGCTGCATAGGCAGCGTGAATCTTCACTAGATCATGACCGCCGCGCTTGAGGCGATCAATTTGCTCATCGGTCATGCCCTGCACTAATTGCTGCAGGCGCGGACTTTGACCAAAGAAGTGCTCACGATTGTAAGCACCATCCTTGGCGGCAAAAGTCTGCATCTGACCGTCGACTGTATTGGCAAAAGCATCCACCAAGGCCGCGGCATCACGCGCAAATAAGCCGTCCCAGTCACTGCCCCAAAGGAGTCTAATCACGTTCCAGCCGGCACCGGCAAACAAAGCCTCCAACTCATCCACGATGCGGCCATTGCCACGTACGGGTCCGTCCAGACGCTGGAGATTGCAGTTGATCACAAAGGTTAAGTTATCCAAGCCTTCACGAGCCGCCAAGGTCAAGGCGCTCATGCTCTCCGGCTCGTCCATTTCTCCGTCGCCAAAGAATCCCCACACTCGCTGCTGCTGTTGTTTTTGCTCGTGCTTGAGTAAAGCCGCTTCGCTAAGTTTGCGATCTTGCAGGTAGCGCATGAAGCGCGCTTGAAAAATGGCACTAATTGGACCAATGCCCATACTGCCCGTGGGGAACTGCCAAAAATCGGGCATCAGATAAGGATGAGGGTAACTGCTCAGCCCCTGTACGGATATTTTTTCGGCACTCAGTTCCTGGCGATAATGCGCCAGACTTTCCTCGCCGAGTCGTCCTTCCAGAAACGCGCGCGCATAAATGCCAGGGGCACTATGAGGCTGGAAAAAAACCAGATCGCCATGCTGACCAGCCCTGAAGAAGTGATTAAAGCCGACCTCGAAGAGATCCGCCGAACTGGCGTAGCTGGCAATGTGGCCACCAAGCTCACCATAGGCTGCGTTAGCCCGCACCACCATCGCCATCGCGTTCCAGCGCATGATGCTGCCCAAACGCTCTTCAATGGCTAAATCGCCGGGGAAGCCCGCTTCAACCGAGGCTGGTATGGTGTTTAGGTAAGGGGTAATGCCGTTGGGCCGCCAGCCCATTTGCCGGGCTTGCGCGACGGTATTCAGTTGATCCAACAAGTACTTGGCTCGGTCTGGGCCGGCACGCTCCAGGACCGAGAGCAGAGAAGCACGCCACTCCTCGGTCTCTTCAGGGTCGAGGTCGTGACCAGCCGCTTCGGCCAAACTCAAAAAATAGCGGTTCAAGGAGAGGTTTGTCATGGGCAGAAGTGTACAAACAATTGGCCCGCACCTGGTGCTGAATCAGAGGAATAAAAGCCTGATTCAAAGCATTAAATGCTGCACTTTCAATCTTACGAAGCATAATTTGACAAAATAATACCTAGGAAGCACTGATTAAGTCTCGGCCTGCGCTACACTTAATCAGGGTTTCCCTAGTTCAATGTCACCCCAGCGTTGTCGATCACCTTCTTCCAACGTAGTCGCTCTGAGATCAAAAAACTCTGCATTTCCTTAGGCGAATTGCCCACAATATCGGCCCCCAAGGCGATAAATTTTTCTTGAACCTCCTTCGTCTTCAGGACTTCAACAATTGCCGCATGAAGTTTTTGAACAATCTCGGGGGGCGTTCCCGCAGGAGCGGCCATAGCGAACCAAGTTGAAGCGTTAAAACCCGGCAGACCGCTCTCGGCGATGGTGGGAATATCGGGCATGAGGGCACTACGCTTAGCGCTTGCAACCGCCAGAATTTTGGCCTTACCGGTCTCATGGTGCTTATGCATCGAACCAATATTGTCAAAGAACACGTCCACCTGCCCTCCCATCAAATCCGCCAAAGCCGGCGTCGTGCCCTTGTACGGGATATATACAAACTGAATCCCCGCTTGGGCGCTAAACATCGATGCGGTGAGATGCGAAGTCGTCCCATTGCCCTGGGTAGCCACGTTGAAGCCACCCGGTGCTTTCTTGGCCAAGGCGATAAAACTTGCAGTGGAAGCGGCGGGCATATTCGATCTCACTGCCAAAACATTCGCTACCGCGGCGAGCACCGTGATCGGCATGAAGCGTTCGGGATCAAACATCAAGCTTCGGAATAGGTTTTGATTGATCGCAAGCGGAGCGGGCGGAGTCGCCAGAAGCGTGTAACCATCCGGCGCGGACTTATCAACCGCTTCCGCACCAATATTGCCTCCAGCCCCGGCGCGGTTCTCAATGATGACGGGCTGCCCAAATTTCTCGCTGAGTTTCTGACCAATGATTCGCGGCAACACATCGGCGGTGCCACCGGCCGGAAACGGCACGATAATTTTGATCGGCTTATTGGGGTAGCCTATTGAAGGATCGGCGCTCGCGAACATGGGAGCGCTGAGTAGCAGGCCCGAGACCAGACTCACTAAGCATGGACTGAAATGTCGTGCGCCCAGCAAATGTTTTACAAGCCCCATGAGTATCTCCAAAGTTCAGCCACAATGCTGCCGCGCAGTATGCCTCAACCTTGAGCACGGAAGGCGCAAAAAGTTCAACGCGGATCTCCAAAGATCTTGAAAGAAAAATGCAAGATGCAAGTAGAGCATAAAATAACGTCATGAATTCCATCGATAGCATTGACATCAAAATCCTTAAAGAGCTTCAGCTTGACGGCTCGCTCAGTAACGTCGAACTCGCCAAACGTGTTCACCTCAGCGCTTCACCTTGCTTGGCTCGCGTGAAGGCCCTTGAGAAGTCGGGCGTCATTGACCGCTATGTCGCTCTCGTCAAACCTAAAGCGGTTGGTCTTGGCCTGAATGTCTTTATCTCCATCAGCCTGAAGCAGCAGGGTAAGGCGGAGCTTGAGGCTTTCGAGCAAAGCATTAGCCTACGTGATGAGGTGATGGAGTGCTACCTCATGACGGGCGATAGCGATTACTTGATACGCGTTGCCGTACCCGATATTGCGGCCTTAGAAAGATTTATATTGGATCGGCTCACTCCGATTGAAGGCATTGAGAAAATTCGATCTTCCTTCGCCCTCAAGCAGGTGCGCTACAAGACTGCGCTACCGATCGACTAAATGATCTCAGCGATCCATAATAATGGCCAGCAACATGCTGAGCCCTGCGAAAAGCAAAACACCATCCATGAGCAGCCGGAATTGTTCGACCTTAATTCGTTCGACGATTCGTTTTGAAATAAAGGCCCCTGCGGTCAAGGCGCTGCCCACCAAAACGCCCTTAATAATGGCATCCATGGGTAACAGGGCGTAGTTTCTTAAGACCAGGGCTTTACTAGCGAAAACCAAGAGCGAAGCTAAAGCTTCGGTGCCAATGAAGGCTCCTTTGACGAGACCATGGGCTAGAAAAAACGGAGTATTGATGGGGCCGGTGGAGACCATTAACCCGGATAAATAGCCGATAATCAGGCCCGGAAAGATCAATTGCCAGGCCTTGAGCCTCCAGTGTCTAGCGGCCAGCCAGCGGCGCGCAGGAATCATCAAAATAAGTACTACTCCGAGCACGGCTTCCACCAGTTTCGGCGACAGCTCCACAAAGGTACGAGCACCGATGGCAGCCGCAGGGATGCCCGCTAGACAGTAGTAAAAAATCGGGGGCCAAGAAACCTCGCGCCACCAAATGAAAACTCGGGAACCGTTCGCAAACAGGGCAGAGATGGCCATAATGGGCACCGCCTGTTTTGGTCCAAAAACCCAAACCAGGATCGGCATCAAAATAATTGACGATCCAAATCCAATCACGCCGCCCACAGTACCGGCGAGGATGGCCATCACCGCGATGAACGCATAGGCGAAATAAACGGTTTCCAAGGCTAACCTAAGTTTTATTACGGGCTGAGCTTGCCAAGTGCGGGTCAGATGGCATCAAGCGGAAAAATTGGGCGTCGAACCCGTTTGAAATCGAGAGTGCTGTAGTCCGAAGTACACACACCTATTCCGGCGCATTCGACAATTGCCTTGGCATAACGCCGCAGACCTGCGCGCCAATGGATGCGGCTCTTCAGCATCAGAAAGCGCTTTTTCTCAGGCTCGATTCCTAACACCCGTAAGCTCGCGATATCGTGCGGCTCAACATGGCGAGAAATGATTGCTATTTCAACCTTACCCGTATCCAGCACGACGGACAAGCCCATATTAACTTCTTCGCCGCGCCCCATTGGGCCTTCATTGCGATAAACGCCATCGAATATCTTCTTTACTTTACCGGTGACCACTCTTGGCGTTGCGATTTGGCCGATACTTGGCATCTCCAAGTTGCCCCCAAGCGGCAAGGTCACGGTCGCACCAACACCCGCAGCCGCCAAGCGCTGCGCGGCCGCAGGATCATAGATCGCGAAGGCGGCGACATTGCTCAGTCCGGCATCTAAAATGGCCCCGAGCACGGTCATGGTATCCATGGTGCCTCCAGAGGCACAGTTATCGTAATGGTCTAGTAACACGACCGGGCCTGACCCTGGCGCATTGGCGAGTTGTTCCGCACGTGCAAACGACAGCACAAGCGGTTCGACGGTATATACAAAGGCTTGGCGCTGCGTCCAGGCCATTTGCAAAAGCTCCTCGCAATAGCGTTGCGCTAGGCTTGGATTACCGTCAGTGACCACCACGGCGGATAAACCAGCATGGGTAATGTCGGCATGGGGGAAGCCCACAAATACGGTCGCGCTCAGAGCACCCTGCTCTTCCATTTGGCGACAGCGGGCTTGCAACTCGTGGTTCGGAGAATCGTCACTGCCTTGACGCATCACATGGGGCAACATCGGTCGGTTGCCCCAAGCCATAACCGGCAGAGCATGCTTTTGCAGCAGGGCAATGATGGGAGCGGCGGCTCGCAGCCCGGTTTCATACATATCGACGTGGGGGTAGGTTTGGTACCCGGCGATCACAGTCGACTGATCAACCATCGCCGGGAACAGGTTTGTGTGCATATCCAGGGCAATGCCGATGGGCACCTTCGGAGCGATCGCTCTAATGCGGCGTAACAGTTCGCCCTCACCATCGTCAAAGGTGCGAGTAACCATCGCACCATGCAAATCCAGCAGAATCGCATCGCAGCCCTTACGGACCGCGTCGCAAATCCGGCCCGTCATAAAGTCAAAAGCATCGTTTTCGACCGGACCACTAGGGGGGGCATTGGCAGCAAGCGCGAAATCGACTTCAGCTCCTGCCCTCAGAGCAAGGTCGAGTAAAGCGGCTGAGGCCGAGCCAGTACCCCCTAAGGCATCCATGGCTGCGCGCCCCTCGAGTGGTTGCGCCCGCCCGCCCGAAAAGCGCTCGAGCCTGGTCGGTACGGGTGAAAAGGTATTGGTTTCATGCTTCATTTGAGCCACGACAATTTTCATGAGAACTCCGTGTTTTATGACTTAGGCCGTTCATGACCAACGACCAAAGTGGTCACTTTAACTCTTCGGTGAATAAATCCTTCAAGCCTGATCGTCGCTTCGAAATAAACTCCAAAATGACCGAGCATGCCCGGGCTCGATTGGCTCCATTGAAACCATTCAGGTGGAAGCCGCGATGCAGGGTTCGTACGGCAAGCTTATGATTGGGTTTGAAACTGAAGAACTGGCCTTTTACAACGACGTCATCGCAGTAAAAGCATTCCTAACTAAGTCCCGCAACAGACTCAATCCGACCACCCTATGTCAAGCACCACTTCCTCGGGTTTCGCCCCCAGCCTGCCGTTTTTCGATCTCTGTAGCCTACCCGGCGCGGGCGACGAGCACCGCGCTTTTCAACAAGCCATTCGTCGCTTTGTTGAAATGGAAATTAGTCCCTTCGCCCATGAGTGGGATGAGGCCGGAGAGTTTCCTCGCGAGCTTTATCGCAAAGCTGCAGCCATCGGCTTACAAGGCTTGGGGTATCCCGAGAAATATGGTGGCCTGCCCTGCGACCAACTCACTCGCATGATTGCTACCTGCGAGCTTTCAAAAGCAGGTGCTGGAGGCATCAATGCCAGCTTGATGAGCCACACCATTATGGTGCAACCGATTCTCCTGGGCGGCAGCGACACGATCAAGGAGAAAGTCTTACCCAAGTTATTTTCTGGTGAAGCCATTGGTGCCTTAGGCATTACCGAACCCTCCGGTGGCTCCGACGTCGCCCAACTCACCACCAAGGCCGTCGCCTGTGAAGGTGGCTATCGCTTAAATGGCGGCAAGATTTTTATTACCTCGGGAATGCGCGCGGATTTTTATGTCATCGCAGCGCGTACGGGTGGCCCTGGCGCGGCCGGCGTTTCTGTGTTTTTAGTGGAACGGGATAGCCCTGGCTTTACCCGACAAGCACTCAAGAAAACGGGCTGGTGGGCGTCCGATACGGCGAGCCTGTTTTTCGATGATGTTTTTATTCCGAAGGCCCATCTCCTGGGTGAGGAGAATCGAGGCTTTGGTATTGTAATGAGCAACTTCAACGCCGAACGTCTTGGCATGGCGACCCAAGCTATGGCCTTCGCTCAAGTGTGCGTCGAGGAGGCTTTGCAATGGGCCAAGTCACGCAAAACGTTTGGACAAACTTTAATTTCGCACCAAGTCGTCCGGCAGAAAATTGTGCGCATGATTGACGACATACTACCGCTGCAATCGCATTTGATGATCCTTGCGCAAAGAGTCGACGCAGGTGAGTCACCGGTCGGTGAAATAAGTTTGGTCAAAAACCATGCGGCTCGGGTGATGCGAGACTGCGCAGACACTGCAATACAAATACTAGGGGGCAGTGGTTTTATGCGAGGTGGCCGATGCGAGCGTATCTATCGAGAGGTGAAGGTCATGATGATCGGAGGCGGTGCGGAAGAAATTTTGAATGATCTTGCAGCCCGTAAACTCGGGATACTGTAAGGTTACTAAAGCAATTACTTAAGGAACCCGAAATGGCCGAATTCAACAATGCCGTGCTTTATCAAGTCGAAAGCGCGGTCGCGACCTTGACCCTCAATCGACCCGAGTCACTCAATTCCTTGAATGACGACATCGTGCAAGCCTTGATCGCCTTTATGGATCGGGCCGCTGCCGATCCCGCCGTGCGCGCCATTGTCATTACCGGTGCGGGGCGCGGTTTTAGCTCCGGTGCCGATCTCAACGCTTCAGGAGCACGCAGCGTGCGAACTCCCTCAGAGACCTTGCGAAAAGGCCATAACCTCTATATACAAAAAATTCGAGGCATACCCAAACCGGTGATCACGGCAGTCAATGGCGTTGCGGCGGGAGCCGGAATGAGTCTGGCCATCAGCGCTGATATCGTGCTCGCCGGTCAGTCGGCTAGCTTCTTACAGGCCTTTGCCAAAATCGGACTGATACCCGATGCAGGCAGCACCTATTTTCTGCCCCGTTATGTCGGCAACGTCCGAGCCCGAGCACTGGCCATGTTGGCCGACAAAATTTCAGCAGATGAGGCACTGCGCTACGGCATGGTCTGGAAAATTTTTCCAGACGATCAATTACTGGTCGAAGCTACAAAACTAGCCAAGCACATGGCGACCCAGCCCACCAAGGCCTATGCGCTTATTAAGCAGGCACTCAACCAAAGCGGCGAAAATTCACTCGACCAACAACTCGATCTTGAAGCCGAACTGCAAGATCAAGCGGCACAAACTCACGACTTTAAGGAAGGCGTTGCTGCGTTCCTTGCCAAACGTCCCGCTCAATTCCAAGGCAAGTAAGCGTGCCAGGAAGCGTTAACAAGGCATCGGGCTGCTGCTTCCACTACATACGCTTGGCCACCTCCTCCAACATTACCTCAGTTGCACCGCCACCAATGGTCAGAATCCGAGCATCGCGAGCCATCCGTTCAATCGGCGTTCCGATGATATAACCCATTCCGCCGTGCAATTGCAAACAGCCATGTAAAACCTCCTGTAAGGTTTCGCACACATAGGCCTTGATCATCGACACCTCACGAACCACATCTTGGCCCTCTTCAATCATCTGAGCGCAGGAGTAGACCATGGTGCGGCAAGCGAAAGTTTTTGAAGCGAGCATGGCTAACTTGTTACGCACCACCGGCTGCTCCCAAAGCGATTTACCGAAGGCTTGGCGCTGTTTGACATAGCTAAGCGTGAGCTCAATCCCCTTAGCCATTTGACCAACGCTCATCGCACCAGCGACGAGACGTTCGTTTTGAAACGTACTCATGATGTAGTAGAAGCCCTTGCCCTCCTCGC
>JANLRI010000539.1:0-8063 GCA_031361565.1 Betaproteobacteria bacterium
GCCATTCCTCATTGATGGCCCGCTCAAGCAAGAGGTAGCCCTCAGCAAAGTATTGCTCGCGTTGTCGCTGGCTGAGCACCTTGGGAGGAATCGACAGGATTTGATCTGGAGTCATCATTCAGCCTTTGTATCGTCTGGATATCGTCTGGACGCGGCTTTTCGCTGCGGCGAGCTTCCGTCGTTGCATAGGTACCAAGATCACCGGAATCGGCGAGTGATCCCACTGACATGGTAAATCATTGCTCTAGCCCATGCGTCCGGCAATTCTGCTAGTTGAAACCTTGCTTGGGCTCCTCGGGGCCATTCTCCAGAAACGGGACTTACACGCTGAATAATCAAGAGCCTATTGGTATGATGCTAGTCGACAAATGCGGACGAACCACGCTTGTTTCCCGTACACGGCCAAGGTAAATCCGGCCCGATGCCTCGTTATTCTGCCTCTTTTCCGCCAACCCTATCCCTTAGGTGCGCCATGTCAGTCACTCCAATAAAGTCCTCCCAACCCCACAATGCCCGTACAAGCAATGCCACGGATGCGTTGCAGCAAGCCAAGATTCATCTCGCCGCCGCCTACCGTCTCGCGGTGCATGACGACCTCGACGAAGGTATCGACAACCACTTCACGATGACGGCCCCAGGGTACGATGATCGCTACCTGATCTTGCCCTTTGGCCGACACTGGTCAGAAGCGAAGGCAAGCGACATGATCACTTTCAATGAAGCCGGTGAGACCTTAGAGGGCCGTGGCGTGGTTGAACTTTCGGCGCAGTGCATCCACGCGCCGATTCACCGCATTACCGGCGCAAAGGTGGTGCTTCACACTCACCAGACTTGGGCCTTGGCGCTCAATATGCTGCAAGACAACCGCCTGCTTCCCGCCAGCCAGACGGCTGCTTTCTTCCATGGTCACGTGGCCTACGATGACACCTATCAGGGCACAGCCGACTTTGTGGCGGAGGGTGAGCGTCTCGCACATTTGATCGGCAAAAAACAAGTGCTCTTCATGAAAAACCACGGCGTGTTGGTGGTCGGAGATACCGTTGCACAAGCCTACCGACGACTCTACAAGTTGGAGCGGGTCTGTCGCGCACAAGTGCTGGCGATGAGCACGGGTCAGCCACTGAACATTCTGGCGGATGAGATCACCGCACAGGTGCAAGCGCCGCCTGTAGATGAGCGCCACCCGCGCGACGAGCGTGAACGTTTGTACTTTGAAGCGATGATGCGCGTGCTGGACCGGGAACTACCCGGTTATGCAGAATGATTGGCTGAGATTGCCGAATTGACGCGCTCGTGACGCACACGAATTTCGTGATATCACCCTAGGATGCCTTCGCCTTCGTCCTCGACCTCTGGACGCACCTCCGCCCTGGCACCGTTTCGCGTGCGCAGCTTTCGCTTTCAATGGCCGGCCGATCTTGCCGCGTCGTGGGCCTTCGAGATGGAGACACTGATTCTCGGTTGGTATGTGCTGGTGGAGTCGGGCTCGGTTAATTTGCTCGTTTTGTTTGGTGCGCTTCAATATTTGGGTTCGCTGTTTTCACCACTGTTTGGTGTTGCCGCTGACCGCGTCGGATATCGCCTGTTGTTCTGGAGCACGCGCGCTGTTTATGCGGGGCTGGCTTTGCTGCTGGGCGTGCTTGCCGCCAATTATGCGCTGACGCCGCTCACGGTTTTGGTCATCGCGGGGGTTGCGGGCATGATTCGCCCGTCGGATATGGTGATGCGTTACGCGTTGATCGCGCAGACGATGCCGGCCGAACAGTTGCTGGGTGCGCTCGGTGTTTCACGCATCACCTCCGACTCGGCGCGAATCACCGGTGCGCTGGCCGGTGCCGGCGTGGTGGCCGTCTACGGCATCGCCCAGGCCTACGTGGCGGTCACCTTGCTGTTCCTGGTGAGCTTTAGCTTGTCGCTGGGCGTCGCGCGCCATAGCGATGAAAGGAAGACCAGCCTGCCAGCCGTCGTATTGGCGTCGCCGCTGCAAGACTTGCGCCTGGCGTTTCGCTATGTCTGGGCCAAGCCGGATTTGCTCGGTGCGATGACCTTGGCTTTTCTGGTGAATCTGCTGGCCTTCCCGTTTGTGCTGGGTCTGTTGCCTTACGTGGCCAAGAACATTTACGACGTCGGACAAACCGGTTTGGGTCTGCTGGTTGCCGGTTTTTCTTCCGGGGCCTTGTTGGGTTCGATTGTGCTGGGCGCCAACTGGTTCGTGTTGCGTGCGGGGCGAACCATGGTCATTGCCGCTGCTTGTTGGTTCGCGTCAATGCTGGTCTTTGCCTTCGTCACACGCAGCTCGATCGGCATCGCGATTCTGGTGTGCGCCGGTTTTGCACAGAGCCTGTGTCTGACTCCGCTGGCCGCCGTGATGTTGCGCCGCTCTACGCAAGAGTATCGCGGCCGGGTGATGGGCATGCGGATGCTCGCCGTATGGGGATTGCCCGCAGGCTTGCTGATCTCCGGCCCCTTGATCAAGGCGTTCGGCTTTACCGCGACCGCGATGGGCTACGCGAGTCTGGGACTACTGGCGACCGCTGCAATGACCTGGCGCTGGCGCGCGCACCTGTGGGGCGCCGACTCGCCGGCCAATCTGGCGGCAGCCGCGCCGACGAGTTCTTAAGCCGCTACCGCATCCGCCCAAGGCTGAAATGTCTCAGCCGCACCGCTATTTTGATGGCCGTCGCGCATCGCCGCAGACGGGCAGGCAAACTTGAGCGGCATGGTTTGCACCCGAGCTTGTTCGTAGTCGAACTCACGCGCCAAGGTGGCGTGGATGGTCTCAGGCATCCGAGCATCGCCAATCAACACCGAGCCCTCCGAGGCATCAATGCGAGGCGTGTGAAACGCACTGTCCAGATCCATGCCGTAGTCGATCGCAAACGAGATGATCTGCGCGACTGCGGGCAAGATACGCCGACCGCCCGAAGCACCTACCGCCATCATCCGAGCGCTGCCCTTACCATCGCTGATCTGCGCAATCGCTGGAGTGTAGTTCGACAAGCAGCGTCGCCCCCCAGCGATCGAATTGGTCTTGCCAGGCTCAGGGTCGAACCACATGACGCCGTTGTTCATCAAGATGCCGCTCTTCGGGGTGACGAACTTCGAGCCAAAAATGCCCAGCAGGGTTTGCGTGACTGCCACCATATTGCCGTGTGCATCCACGACATTAAAGTGTGAGGTGCAGGAAGGCGTCAAATGCTCCGCGCCCAAGGCGCGCTTGCCGTCGGCATCGCCCATATCAGCTAGGCGCTGACGGTAGGCCGCCTGCAAGGCCCGGCCATAGGCGGCATAGGCCTCGGCATCTGGATCAGCGCCCTTAGGTGTCCAGTCCGACAGCAACTTAAGGGTTTGCGCCAAGGTCGGGCCTGCCGTTAATTCTGGCGAGGCATGCACCACCGAATTGCGGTAGGGAATGGCCAAGCTTGCACTGACTCTTGCCTGATAGCGAGCCAAATCTGAGGCACGCAAGGAACCGCCTGCCGCTTCGATTTCGTCGGCAAGCGATTGGGCGAGCTCGCCTCGGTAAAGCGACTGTGCGCCGTGCTCGGCGATCCAGCGCAAGGTTTTCGCGTACTTGGGGCGAGGTAAAGTCACCCTGGACTTGATGCCCCACATGGCCGTAGGCGGCAGACCGTCGCGCAGAAACTCTTCGGCGGCACTTGGGTAGCGACGTAGATCAGCTGCGCCTGCTGCGATGTTCTCAGTGGTGTACCAGTCAACGAGCAAGCCCTCGTCGGACAGTTGAGCGGCCGGTAGCACTAAATCGCGCCACACCAGTTTGCCGTATCGGCGATGAGCCTCGCCCATACCGGCGACCACACCGGGCACGACCACCGAGCTTGCACCGTGAAGGTTGCGATCACCTTGGACCCGTGCCCAAGGAAAGAGGTCGGAGGCCGCGCCGTCACCCGACAGCGGAAAGTCGGCGCTCGTCAGCCCTTGCGGAGAAACACCTCCAAAATCAATGACTTCAAAACGGTTTTCAGCCGCACGATAAACAACCATCGTCCCCAAGCCACCGGCGCCACTCATCCATGGCTCGATGGCACCCAGGGCAAACGAGGTCGCCACCGCCGCGTCAATGCAGTCACCGCCACGCGCCAGCACCGCCGCGCCCGCTTGGGCGGCTACCCGATGCTGCGCCGACACGATCCCTTTCTCGGATACGACGGCGGGCTTGCGGTAAGTTTGTGAAAGGCTAAAGTTATCGTTCATCAAGTTCTCGTTCCAATAAGGTCTGAATTTTTTTCAGCGCGGAATATTCAGGTCGGCGGCTTCAAGCCCGCCAGCAGGATCCTCTCCTCGCCCCTGAAATCATCCATCACACGTGACTGCTCATCGAACACCATGGTCGCGCGCCGATTAGTGTCATAGGCCGGCCAGGTGGGCACTCCTGGCGCATTGGGTCGTCCATTTCGCGCAAAAGCAAGCCAAGCCGCACTCATCTGATCGGCGACGCGTTGCGCCTCGGGTCCGGTGCCCACCATCGATGCCGAGACGGCCACATTGTCGAAGACCATGGCCAGGTCAAGCGAATGCGGTGAACCCCACTTGCCGCCATCGACGGGAGTGACCCAGTTCAGTTCATACAGCCAAGCAGGAGCGGCCTGCTGCGCAACTCTGCGCTCAACTTGTTGCCAGGCGCCCTCACGGGTGAACTTATCGGTGTCCATGGCAAAGAACAGGTCCGAGGCGCTGGCCTTGGGGCGTGACTGGCGGAAGGTTGCAATCACCTAGTCAAAATCTTCAGGTCGGAACCAGGCCGCCATGCGGTGACGCAGACCAGCCTCATCCAGCGTGAAGGCGCTGGCATCGCGGCTGCCGGTGAGCAGAGTCATCTCTGTAGCGGTTGTGCCGACCATGAGCGGGATACTGGCTGACAGGGCTGGGGCCTGAGGCGACCAGGGTCCGGCTGGCAGATGCCGACCATCAACGACTGGCCGATAGTTGGCACGAGCGGGTCCGCGCATGGCCTTGGCCAGGCCTTCGACGAGCCGCTCGGTGGGCAGGCTCGCCAACCTTGCCGCATCGCCAACTTTGATGTCGAGCGCCTCAAGCAAAGCCAGCGTTTGGCGCGTGCCCGTAGCGGCGTCCATCGCTTGAAGATAGTACGAGCCACTTTGCACGATGGCCTTGTGGTACAGGCCTTGCGCGGCGGGCATGGCCATCAGCGTTGTCACTTTCGCGCCCCCGCCCGACTGGCCAAATATGGTGACATTAGCCGGATCGCCGCCAAATTCCGCGATGTGCGTCTTGACCCATTGCAGGGCTGCGACGATGTCGAGCATGCCCGCATTGGCGGCGTCAGGAAAGCCAGAGGCCAGTTCGGCCAGATGCAAATAGCCAAACAGGTTCAGGCGATGGTTGAGTGTGACTACGACGACATCACCCTTGCGGCACAGGCGTGTTCCATCGAAAACATTGCGCGATCCGGACAGAGAACTAAAATCGCCCCCGTGCAACCAAACCATCACCGGACGCTTGACCCCATCGCGAAGGCCGGGCGTCCAAATATTGAGAAGCTGGCAGTCCTCGCTCATCTCCTTGTCAAAGGTCCAGGAGGCGAACAGCGAGCCGACCGCGCCGCGCGACTGCGGCGACATCGCGCCAAAGGCGAGCGTATCGCGCACCCCGGCCCAAGGCGTGGCGGCCTGTGGTGCGCGGAAGCGTTCGGCACGAGCATAGGGAATGCCTTTGAAAATACGAATGTCACGATCCAGATGCCCACGCACCTTGCCGCTGAGGGTATCCGCGACCGGAGCATCATTGGCTTGGACCCAGTGGGTCGCAAGCAAACTGCTGGCGGCGCAGGCCAGAGAGGCGCTCATGAGTTGACGGCGATCATTCATCGCAAG
The DNA here is from genome assembly GCA_031361565.1 of Betaproteobacteria bacterium. Classification (GTDB taxonomy): domain Bacteria; phylum Pseudomonadota; class Gammaproteobacteria; order Burkholderiales; family Burkholderiaceae_E; genus JAPOKJ01. Next base: position 5,856 of record JANLRI010000539.1, read on the forward strand.
GCTCCTTCAAGTTCAATTCATGGTCACCACAATCTTGCCGAAATGGGCATTGCCGCGCATATGTACATACGCCGCCGCGATCTCTTCAAAGCGGAAGGTTTTATCAATGGGCAACTGGAGCCGACCCTGGCTCAAATGGCCGGAAAGGTCTCTTTTCATCGCGGCATTAATCTGACGCACCTCTTCAACGGAGCGAGTGCGGAACGTGACCCCGATGTAATGGATCCGGCGTAGGGCATGCAAGTCAAAATCAAACTCACCGCGCATGCCGCCCAGACGGCCCACGTTAACGATGCGGCCTTTAATAGCGGTGGCAGCAAGATTCTGATTAGCAAGGGGCCCAGAGACCTGATCAACGATCAGATCCACACCCTGCCCCTCGGTGGCCTTCAAGACGGAAGCCACCCAGGCAGGATCACTGCTATCGAGCGCGAGATCCGCACCATACTCATGGAGTCGGGCTCGTCTTCCCGCATGGGTCGAGGTGCCGATCACCAGTGATGCCCCCATCAACTTGGCAATACGCATCGCCATGAGGCCTACACCCGAGGAGGCACCTTGAATCAGCACGCTTTGGCGGGACTGGAAGGCACCGTGGGTGACCACCGCATCATGCATAGTCTGCAAGGCCACGGGCAGACAGGCCGCCTGTTCGAAACTCATGTCGGCATCTGGAAAGTGCATTACCCGGCCCAGATCGGCCACGGCGTATTCGGCAAAGGCTGCCTTGCCTGAACACATGACCCGATCACCGATCTTGAACCCGCTCACCTTGTCACCCAGAGCCGATACCTCGCCCGACCATTCCATGCCAATAATCGTGCCAGGGCCGCCGGTGGAGCCATGCTTATGCCCAGCGAGAATGCCTAGGTCGGCACGGTTCAGTGCGCCCGCGCGGACCTTAACCAGCACTTCTTCAGGCCCAGGTGTTGGCCTAGGTTGATCTTGAATGGCAAGGCCATGCACTCCGAGTACGGCAGCTTTCATGTGTTGATTTCCTTCAAGGCCTCACCTTACCTCGTGTCGCCTAAGTGCCAGCAGATCAGGCGCATCAAATTGAAATAGCCAGGTAGGTCGATATTTCCTTGAGCATGTAGGCGGCCGCAGGCGCGTCGTGCTCTTCGGTATCGAACCGGCCGTGGATATATACGGCAAGCTCGATTACATTTAATCCAGACGGCCCATGCGGGCCGCAATTTCCAAGCATTTCAGCTTCTCGACGGAGGAATCATTCCATGGCATCCCACACAACCGGTGACGGCGGTATTCCGTCGCGCGACGCGGCCCAACGCGGTCTCAAGCGAATCATGACGCTCGGTGGCGCCTACGGCATGCGCAACTATACGGTCAAGGATCTGCGTGACCTCAAGGGCAAGCGCGTGCTGACCGAGACCCTGCCTTTTACGGTAGAAGAAGCCGCCGCTGCCGAGGAGGCCGGCATCGATACGATGAAGGTGCGGTTTGATCCAAAGCGCCCCGAGCTCGCCGCCGAGATTCGCAAGGCGGCGCCACATACCTTCATGTCCTTCTCGGTAGCGCTGGTGGCAGCCGCGACACCGGCCGAGGCGGTGCGAATCGGCTACCAGGCGATGGAACTTGGCGCTGACGGCATCATGTGCCAGTGGGCACCGAGCTTTATTGCTGCCGCCACCGAGGCCGGTATTCCGGTGGAAGGTCATGCCGGGCTGGTACCCCGCCGAAGCACCTGGACGGGCGGCTTGCGTGCCGTTGGCAAGACCATCGACGAGGCCCTGTGGGTCTACGAGGAAATCAAGAAGCTCGAGGCGGCTGGCGCCTGGGCGGTGGAGGTCGAGGTCATACCGGCGGAACTGCTGGCCGAGATCAGCAAGCGCACCAGCCTGCTGACCTCATCGATCGGTGCGGGTGGCGGCGGTGACATCCAGTTCCTGTTTGCCGAAGACATCCTCGGCAACAACGGGCCGCCCTACCCACGCCACTCCAAGCAATACCGCAATCTCCTCAAGATGAAGCAGGACATGCAGGCCGAACGTATCGCTGGCTTCAAGGAGTTCATCGCCGATGTGCGCTCGGGCGGCTTTCCAACGCCACAGCATGTGGTGAAGGCACCACCCGGTGTGATCGATGCATTTTTGAACCAGGTCGATAGGAAGAGCTGAGATGAACAAACTTCTCTCACCCAGCGCGGTTGATGCCTTTCAGCGTGATGGTTTTTACTCACCCGTGAGG
>JANLRI010000335.1:0-2426 GCA_031361565.1 Betaproteobacteria bacterium
CCCCCGCCCTAAAAAAATCCAGCCCGAGCACTTTTAGCTTTATTGCTGTTGCCGTTGTAGTTGTCGTTGCCGTTGTCGTTGTCGTTGTCGTGGCACGGCCCTTATCCTCGGCACTGGCGCGTCGAGCTTCGATCAAGGGCAAGTCAATCTCGATGACTGGACTGGCCTCATCCACTTCGCCGTCGAGCATCATCTCTACGAAGGCTTCTTCGGGAAGCCGTCCGAGACGCGCTTTGAGTTGAAGATTCGCCTCACCATTAACGGTACTCATCGCGCCCGAAAACTCGTCCAAGGCAGAGCGATTGATGAGATGAATCGCCAGAGCAAGAGCGACACCGATTGAGATTGAGATCGTGGCCGCGAAAAAGCGTCCCCACTGGGAGCGGATCACTCCCCAGCCAAGGTACAGTAAAAGAGTATTCAACGAAGGCCGGTGATGGTGAGTTTGAGTACCCGCTGACAGCGGGCTGCGGCAGCATCGGAATGCGTGACCATGAGTAAACTGCTGCCTTGCTCGACACAAGCTGCAAACATAAGATCTAACGCTTGACGGGCCGTTTCCGTGTCCAGATTGCCAGTGGGCTCGTCGGCGAGTACTAACGTTGGTCGATGGACCAGAGCACGCGCAAGGGCGACTCTTTGTTGCTCCCCGCCGGAAAGTTGCGAGGGCATGGCCTTGACTTGATGTACCAAACCAAGCTCTGCCAATAAGGCCTCGCTACGCAGTTTCGCTGCTTGTGCGGGAACATTGTTCAGTAGCAAGGGAAGGGCTACATTTTGAGTGGCATTGAGGTGGGGCAATAAATGAAAAGCCTGAAAAACGAAGCCTATATGTTCCCGCCGCAATTTTGCGCTATCGTCGGACACTAGGCCTCGTAGCGCCTGTCCGGCGATTTCAATTTGACCGTCATCGGGTTGATCCAGTCCGGCAATTAAATTGAGCAAGGTGGATTTACCCGATCCCGATTCACCAATTAGAGCAACACTTTCTCCCCTGGACATCTCTAAGCTGACATTTTGGAACAATACTCGCGACCCGAAAGCTTTGGATAAATGGGCGATTTTCAAGGGAAGCATGGTTCTTTCTGCGTCTTTTGTAGGGTTTTCCAGACTTGAAACGACAGACTCACTGAGGAGTGGCCCAGTCCGCCGCGGCAGGCCCGTTGTTTGGGCGCGGTGAGTTCCGCGGTGAGTTCGTTTGTCAGGCCGAAGGCGCTATCATACAAAGCAAATAGGAAGTAGGATGAAACGAGAAGAAAGGTCAGTAGAGCAATCGCCCGGTGTTAATCAGGCGCTATCGGTGCGCCAGGAAATTCAGGAGGGTTTACTCGGCGTTCATGCCCGCATTTCCCCGAAGTTTTTCTATGATGAGCTTGGATCGAGCCTTTTTACCTCAATTTGTCGTTTGCAGGAGTATTACCCTACACGCACTGAGGCGGCTATTTTTGAGACCCAGGCGCCATCCATTGCAGCGTGCATCCGGTCAAACACTGGGCCAATTGAATCCTTGATTGATCTAGGCGCGGGTGATTGCCAGAAGGCCGCAAGCTTATTCAAGCCTTTTAAGCCCAATCACTATTTCGCAGTCGATGTCTCGGAAAATTTTGTCACGGATGCTGTGCGCAAGCTCGCTGCAGAGTATCCAAGCATTCGCATGCAGGCCTTGGGGCGCGATCTTTCGCAACACTGGGAGCTTCCTGAGTCTTGCCCGCAGGCCGGACGCCTGTTTTTTTATCCAGGCTCGAGCATCGGTAATTTTGCACCCCCGGATGCGGTCGGCTTTTTGAAGCGACTTATCGAAGCGTGCTCACAACCTTGCTCGCTACTCATTGGCATTGACTTGGTGAAGCCGACTGAGATCTTGGAGCCCGCATACGACGATGCGTTAGGCATTACAGGTGCCTTCAATCTCAACGTGTTGAACCATGTGAACCGCCTCATCAATGCAGATTTTGACGTGAGGGATTGGCGCCATGTCGCCTTCTTCAATCGCCCCGCTTCGCGAATCGAAATGCATTTAGAGGCAAGGCGCAGCGTCGACATCGCTTGGCCCACCGGGGCACGCAGATTTGTCGCTGGTGATCGCATTCAAACCGAGTACTCTTATAAATATGAAGAAGCCGGTTTTCGTGAGCTTCTAGCGCAGGCAGGCTTTCGCACTGAACAGTGCTGGACTGACGAGAAACGTTGGTTTGGGGTGTTCCTGGCCACTAGCGGCCACTGATCCGAACACTGGCCGGTTAATGTACGGCGCAGGGTGGTTTCTAGGGCTTTTGCGAAGCAATGAGCTCCGCGACTAGAGCGTTGACGGCTCGCTTCTCGAGAGCAGGGTCGAAGAGCTTGGAGCGCCTTTCGCATTGCATTTGAAGCGTTTTGAGAAATATGGGTTCATCTCTGCATTGGACGATTAGTTTGGCAAGTTCAAT
>JANLRI010000348.1:0-2432 GCA_031361565.1 Betaproteobacteria bacterium
CAGTCAAGGTTATTCTTTGCTGGCATCGCTTGCTCTTGGCTTGGTGCTCGCGCTCATTTTAGTTGCGGCTTTCGTGGCCATCCAATTTCTACTCGCATGGACTTACGGCTCGCCCACCCCGGCCACGCATCGACTCAGCGCGGTGGGAGTGCTCAAGCCGTGGTGGGGAGAGCTTTGCGCCTGCCTACATGTTTTCTTTTGGCTTCAACCCTTTTTCGGCGATAAGAAACTGGCTAGCGGCAAAAATCAGGATAAACCTGCCGTGCTTTTGGTGCATGGATACTTCTGCAACCGCGCCTTATGGCGCGGCTTTGCCGAAACTTTCGCGGCCGAGGGGCACATCATTGGCTCGGTCAATTTAGAACCCGTATTTGGTTCAATTGACGAATACCCTGCACTCATTTACGCGGCCATCCAAGAGCTACGCGGCAGGAGTCGCCAAGGGAAGATTGTACTGATCGGCCATAGCATGGGCGGCTTGGCCATTCGTGCTTATCTACGCGACTATGGCTGCGCTGCCGTCTCAAAGGTGATCACCATCGGCACCCCCCATCATGGCACTTGGATCGGCCAACTCGGCCACAGCACGAATACCAAGCAGATGCGACTGAATTCCGAGCTACACCCGAACCTATGGCTCAATCATTTGCGTAGTTTAGAGACGGCGCAACAAGATCAGATGTTCGAAGTCATGCTGAGTCACCATGACAATATCGTTTTCCCGCAAGCCATTCAGACCCTGGGTCAAGCCCCTGTGCACGAGTTCAACGGAATGGGCCACGTGCAAATGATCTATAGCCCGGCGGTTCGCGCAAGAGTGCGAGAGATCCTTAGCCGCATCGAAGCACGCAGCTAAGTCCCTAGTGAAACTCGGTGCGCATGCACCGAGATCCTCGCCCCCACGCTGCCCCTCCCTAGAAGTGAATACCCTTCATCAATTGCTGCATAGCCATTTGATCGGCGCTCATCTGCGGCGGCTTTTCGCTCTTATCGCCTTTGGCAGCGGTCGAGTCGGGGAACATACGGAAGGAGGTGTTCATCACGATCTGCATGATCTTCGGTAACAATGCATGCATCACCTGTCCGGTGATGCCCAGACGCGTTGCAATGCGTACTGGTTTGTACACCACGGCTTCGGAAATCAAATCTGCAGCCTCCTCCGGCGCCAAGGTGGGTACATTGTTATAGAGCTTAGTCGGCGCAATCATGGGTGTGCGCACCAAGGGCATATTGATGGTCGTGAAGGTGATGCCCATATCTGCAAACTCACTTGAGGCGCAGCGCGTCCAGGCATCAAGCGCGGCCTTCGAGGCCACGTAGGCCGAGAAGCGCGGTGCATTTGTCAACACACCAATCGAGGAAATGTTGACGATATGGCCTTTGCGTTTTTTCATCATCGCCGGCAATAAGCCCATCGTGGTACGAACCGCGCCAAGATAATTAAGTTGAATCGTGCGCTCCAAATCATGAAAACGCTCAAAGCTGGACTCAATCCCGCGACGGATTGAGCGACCCGCGTTATTGATTAGGAAATCCACGCCGCCATAGGTCTCGACAATCCATTTACACATGCGATCACAATCTCCCATGTCGGCCAGATCAACCGCAAAGGTAATCAACTTGCCACCGGTGGCCGTGGCCACCTCTTTTGCCGCTTCATCCAGTTTGTCCTGATCACGGCCGCAAATAATCGTGGTCGCACCGGCGGCCACCATTTTGTGAGCGCTAGCCAAGCCAATGCCAGACGAACCACCTGTAATCAAGACCACCTTACCGCCGACTGCGCCCTTCAGGGTGCGATCTATAAACAGATCAGGATCTAAGTGACGCTCCCAGTAATCCCAAAGGGTCCAAGCATAGTCGCCCAGGCGCGGACAGGCAATCCCCGTACCCTTAAGCTGACTGAGTGTTTCGCGACAATCAAATCGAGTCGGATAATTGACGAACTGCATCATGTCATCAGGCAGACCCAAATCCTTCATCACGGCGTTACGCACACGACGCACGGGGGTCAAAGACATCAGACCTTTCTTGACGCTTTTGGGGACAAAGCCAAACAAAGCAGCATTGACTCGAATGGACATGGTCGGCGCATGTGCCGCCTTGGCAAAGGTTTGGAGAACATCGCCAATGCGCATCGGTTCCGGGTCGACCAAATGGAAGCATTTGCCATCTTGACCTTTGGCGTGGCTCAAATGATCCAGCGCGTCCACCACAAAATCGACCGGGACAATATTGATGCGGCCACCTTCGATACCAATGGTCGGCACCCAGGCCGGCAACATCTTCCGAAGGGTCTGAATCATCTTGAAGAAGTAGTATGGACCGTCAACCTTGTCCATCTCACCGGTTTTAGAATCGCCCACCACCAAGCCAGGGCGATAAACTCGAATCGGCACCTTACATTCGTTGCGAACGATTTTCTCGCTCTC
>JANLRI010000354.1:0-6914 GCA_031361565.1 Betaproteobacteria bacterium
GCATCGCCAAGTTTGCAAAGATTGCTTGTGCGGGTCCTCTATTGGCCGCTGAACTCGATGCTCTAGGCAAGGCATTGCTGTCCCCAAAGCGCCCTCTGGTTGCGATTGTGGCGGGCTCGAAAGTTTCCACCAAGCTCACCATTTTGCAGTCCTTAGGGCAAAAAGTGGATCGCCTGATCGTGGGAGGTGGCATTGCCAATACCTTTATGGCGGCGCAAGGCATGGCCATTGGAAAGTCCTTGGCAGAGGTTGACTTAATCCCCGAAGCGCGCCGCATCATGAACATGATGACGGCACGGGGCGCTGCGGTGCCTATCCCGACCGACGTTGTGGTCGCCAAGGAGTTTTCGGCAAAGGCCGCCGCCACCTTGAAACCCGCCAACGAGGTGCAGGCCGATGAAATGATTCTTGATATTGGTCCACAAAGCGCGCAGCAGCTTGCCAATATCGTCAAGTTTGCGGGCACGATTGTTTGGAATGGGCCGGTAGGTGTGTTTGAGTTTGAGCAGTTTGAGGGTGGAACCAAGGCTCTGGCTCATGCGATCGCTGAGTCGGATGCTTTCTCGATTGCGGGTGGAGGTGATACCTTAGCGGCTATTGCGAAGTATGGCATTACCGATAAGGTGAGTTATATCTCGACGGGCGGGGGTGCGTTCCTGGAGTTTTTAGAGGGTAAAGAGCTTCCGGCCGTGAAAGCGCTGATGGATGCGGCCGAAAAATCTGCGGCTGCTTCCCAGCCCTAAACACCCCCAATCATTGACCGCAAAGCCAAGGCAAGAACATGTCGAAATCGATCCCTCCTGGGGCACCACGCAAAGGCGGTAAGCCCAGCGCGTCTCAAGCAATCACCGATGTGCTGTTGAGTTTCGAAGGCATTGATGAAGTTGAAGTGGAAGATGCCGAACCCGATCCTGATGACGGCAGCATCATCCCGGCTGCGGTTTCTTTTGGTTTGAGCCCAGACGCGCTCGGTGTTCACATTCTTGAGTTTATTGCCTGGGCGGTGAGCGATATGGAAAGCGCCGGGGCCAGCGTACATTTGCACTTGGAGTCCGAGCCACCGTGGCTCAATGAGCCAGGTCGCGCCCTGGCCGTCTCAATCTATGTTAATCCGCGCTCGGATGATTGCAGTGCTGCGGTCGGGCTCAGAGAAATCGACGAGGAAATCGACGAGATGGCGGCGTTTTTGAAAGAGACCTACGAAGAATACTGGCCAGCTTGTCGTCCTCGCTAGAACGGTCCAACTCAAACGTAACGATAAAATACAGCCCCATCGATGAAGGGTTTTTCATCTAAAATGTGTCGAATCTTGTTTGAGGCGACCAACCTTTGAGCCAACAATTGCGCCTCGCTTCGGCTTAAGGCATAAGTCTTACAGATCCAATCAGTGGCTTCCCGCCCGGAGAAAGCACTAGGGAACTTCAACAGCCAGTGCTTGTGATCTTTCTGTTCAACGCCCCCCGGCTGTCTCATGCGCTGGGTAAGGTCGCTCAGGCTAATCTGACTCAGTGCCGCGAGACTGGCACTGCCTTCAAAGCGAGCCTCGACAGCCTCGCCTTGCGGTACTCGGTAAAACAGGAAGTCATCTTCAAAGTCGTGCTCCTGAGTAACATGTTCAATCCAGCCTTTGGCAATGAAGAGTTCACCTAATCTTTGAGCCTGGGCCCGGGTGATCGGGTAAGTGGCGCTTAGCCAATCGACAGCGTCACGGCCCGTAAAGCATTGCGAATAGGTCTTGAGTCTATGGGTCCGGTCACGTATTTCTACCCCGCGATGGCCGAGCAGGGCGTCGCGCAGCACGACTGGATCAAAGGCAGGTGGGTTCATTCAATGGTCTCCAGCGCCCTGGCTTGCAATAATCTAGAGGCATCGCGCCGATCTTTGGACCCGAGTCTGCCTTCTGGCTTAGAAGGTTTGCTGGCGATTTTAAGCTCACGAGTCTCTAACCATTTGAGAAAGTCCGGGATCAACATCGGCTTTGCGATTAGGTAGCCCTGTGCGGCTTCGACTTTGCGGTTGGCTAGGTAGTCCCATTGAGCCTGGGTTTCGATGCCCTCGGCAATGACGGGAACAGCTAACTCCTTGGCCAATACGATAATCGTGTCGAGTACGGGTCGTCGCTCGGTGCTTTCGTCAATGGTTCTTACGAACTCGCGATCAATCTTGATACGATCAATTTGCAGGCCTTGGAGCATCGACAGGCTGCTTTGACCCGTCCCGAAGTCGTCGATGGCGATCCTAAACCCTAAGTCTCGTAGGCGGCCCAATATTTCGCCGTCATGCTCGCCGATCGCTTCGCGCTCAGTGAGCTCCAGAACGACAGTTTTTGGGGGTAGGCCGGCGCCATCAAAGATACCAAGAATTTTCTGAGGGAAGAGCGGGTCGCGCAACTGTGCGGCGGTGATATTAAACGAAAAATACATCGATGAGTCTTGAAGCTCCGCCAATTGATCGCGGGCCTTGCGCATAAGCATTTCCGACATGGGAATGATCATCCCGTTTTCTTCCGCCAGGCTAATGAATTCCGAAGGAGGAATCAGGCCGCGCACCGGGTGCTTCCAGCGCATGAGCACTTCACCGCCGAGGCATTCGCCGCTTTCCAGGCTCACAATCGGTTGAATCACGGGTTCGATTTGTCGCTTACGAATCGCTATTTTCATTTTGCGCTCCGGGCTCATCCGTGCCCCAAAGTGCTGGTTGATCGCCTTGATCATGGCAAGGCTCAACAGTAAGCTGACCATCGCCCAAGCTATGGCGCGTTCAAGTAGACGGTATCTGAACTGCTCCATGGAAATGTAGGTCGCTAAGCGATAACCATAGCGATTGGACTCGAGCTCCTGAGAACGCAGGGTGTTGGAAGTTTCGAGCCTTTTTGGCCCCTGACGAAGAATGACGTTACCAAATGGATCAATGAGCGACCATGCTGAACGTTGGTCAGGAGATGAAGTTCGCGATGCACTCGTTTCAGTGAGTAGTCCACCTGCGGGAATCTCGGCCCACAGAGTAATGCCCGACGGACCAGTGTGTTTCATCAAAACGCTCGGCTTGAGCCTACGCAGGCCGCTCACGCTAAAGCCAGTCGCACCTGCCGATAGGGGCGCTAAAGCGCCTTGTACGGTTTTTTCCTCAATCTTGTTAGCAGCGCTAATTTGATCCAAAAATAACTCGGTCTCGCCCAGCGGACCACACAAAGTGTTCGAGCCTGATCTCTCTAAGTAAAAGCCCCGTGCATACTCCGAACGTAGTGAGAGGCGGGCTAACTCCTGGCTGATGGCGGGCGAGCAGTCGCTTGAGGGCGTCTGAGCGAGGCGCCTTAAATCTTCGGCAACACTTGAAAACATCAGTTCAAAGCGCTCTTGTAAGGCCTTGGTCTCGGTTTCATGTTGCACTTTAAGGATTGCGTAGACCTGCCAGGCGGTAATCGCCGCGCACGTCAAAGCCACCACCAAAGCGACGGCAATGATTCCTCCTCGGCTCAGGTGCGGCGGGCCGTAGCCACCTTTGGCCGTCTCTGAGAGCCGCCGTCGCGCAGATAGTGAGTGGAAGAGTTGACGTAGGGTTTGCATGGAGGTTTCCAAGATGCATCCTAAGCCGGTCGCATGCTCGCTCGGGATTTTAGTGGACATACGGTCGCAATCTGGCCTTGGGTGGAGATTGCGGCACGGGTGTACTCATCGCGCAACCGATGTGTAAGACAAATCCTACAGTTGCGACGAACAGCGCATGACGATTCATGCGCCGACCAGCCCCTCCAAAATCCAAGCAGAGCGACTAGCACGACTAGCCGATAAAATGCAAAGGACCCGGCAATGGAGTGACGGGCAGGCGGCGGGTAGACGCTGGACGATAGGCTGTGTTTCCCTCGAAATTACTCAGCGTTGTAATCTCGACTGCACTCTCTGCTATCTCTCCGATTCTTCTGAAGCGGTGCAAGACGTACCCCTTGAAGAGCTGTATCGTCGCATCGATGAAATCGAACTTCAGTATGGGCCTAACACCGATGTTCAGATTTCCGGCGGCGACCCAACGTTGAGAGATCGGATCGAACTCTCCAAAATAGTGCGCTATATACGCTCTAAGGGCCTTCGGTCATCTTTGTTTACCAATGGGATACTCTTGAATCGGGCGTGGCTCGCTGAGTTGGCGCAGGACGGCTTAAATGACGTTGCGTTTCATGTAGATATGACCCAGGAGCGCAAAGGATATGCGAGCGAACAGGCGCTGAACGCCGTGCGGAGAAAGTATATCGAAATGGCGCGCGACTTGCCTATATCGGTGATTTTCAACACAACGGTTTTCGCCGAAAACTTTCACGAGGTTTCTGCGCTCGCAGGTTTTTTTATTGACCATAGCGACGTGGTGCGATTTGCCTCGTTTCAACTTGGTGCAGACACCGGGAGAGGGACAATCCCTGGTCGAAATCGTTCGGAAGCTAGCTCGCCCCTCTCGGTCATCACTGCTGTCGTGACGCAGGATTCGGTGTGCGCGGCCATTTCTCAGGGAGCCGGACTTGCCTTGAACTTTGACGCCTTGCAGGGAGGTCACGGCCAGTGCAATAAATATGCGATGCTTTTTTCGATGGGAGATACGCGCTTTGACGCACTCGCCGATGGCGAGTTTGTGTCTAAAGTAATGGGCGAGACAACTCATGTGGTCTTGGAACGAGATCAGGGTTTAAGTGGTGGCCTCGCCATGCTGCGAGCAGTGCTCATTAGGCCCTGTCTTTGGCTGGGCAGCGTTGGCTACCTCATCAAGGTACTTTGGCGGTTTAGGCACGAATGGTTGCAAGGCAGGACCTCGCTCCGCAAGATCTCGTTTTTTACGCACAACTTCATGAATGCTTGTGATCTCGATCAGGACCGCATTGAAGCCTGTGTATTCATGGCCGCGAGTGTGAACGGGCTTATGTCAATGTGTACCTACAATGCGGAACGAGATCTCCATTTGCTCAAACCTATTGTTTTGAAAAGCGGGCAAGTGTTTCAGCCATTGGCGGTTGCACCGAATGCTCAAGGTGAGATCGTGATTCCTCTTAAATGGTTGAAGGGCCGCCCACGCCAGGAAGCCCTGGCCTCGCGGGCTATAGCGCGTCGTCAAGCCAGTATCTAAACTCCTTGGGATAGCTTATGTTATTTAAGACTTTGCGAAGTGCATTCACAGCGAGTTTGATCGGATTGATGCTGGGCGCTTGCAGCAGCGTAGTGCGCGTGCCTGGCGATGTTGGAAGCTCAGCCGGTTCGGGAGGCGGCTTTGAAACAAACGCTGCTGGCGAAGTAAAACGAACGCTAAATCAATTGCGCGATGCCGAGCAAGGCTATGCGAAAGTCTTGGCTCAGTACGTCGACGAGCGTGGACGGGTAGGATTCGCTGCACTCGGGGCGGACTTGAGCGAGGCGGGGTTGCCTGCTTTGGAGCGATATGTGCGCGCATTAGGCCTCGTGCGTCTGGAGCAGGTGCCCGAAGGTGCTCCTCGCCTAGCGCACATGATCAACGCTTATAACGCGCTGTCGATGTATAACGTCATTCGTTCGGGCCTTCCTGCAAGCCATGCCGGGTTCGCCAAGCTTCGTTTCTTCGTGCTTAGGAAATTTCAAATTGGTGGGCAAGAAATGTCGCTCTATAGTTTCGAGAACGACATCATTCGGAAACTCAATGAGCCGCGCGTTCATTTTGCATTGAACTGCTCGGCGCTTTCGTGCCCGATTTTGCCGCGCGTAGCTTTCGCGGCTGCAAGTCTAAACGAAGTCCTGGATCAGGAGACGCGGAAATTCTTTGCGAATCCAGAGAACCTGCGCATTGACCACGAGCGTCGCACGGTGTATTTCAATGAAATCCTCAAGTTTTACACTGAGGATTTCACGCCGTTACATGCGCCTTCCTTAATCGCTTACGCCCAGCGCTACGCTACGCAAGAGATTCCGAGCGATTATGCGACCGCCTTTACGCCTTATGATTGGACGGTCGCACATCGCCCCTAGTGGGAATGTCACACTAGTGCGGATTGTCGGGTGCCTCTGCACTCGGGGCAAATTAGTTTGCGAAGGCTGGAATGCCCGTCATGGCGCGGCCGAGAATGAGCGCGTGAATGTCATGGGTGCCTTCGTAGGTGTTGACCACCTCCAAGTTCACCAAATGGCGAGCCACTCCGAACTCGTCGCTGATGCCGTTTCCGCCCATCATGTCGCGAGCCAAGCGAGCGATGTCCAGCGCTTTGCCGCATGAATTCCGTTTCATGATCGAGGTGATCTCAACGGCTGCCGTGCCTTCATCCTTCATTCGCCCTAATCGCAAGCAACCTTGCAAGCCTAAGGTAATTTCAGTTTGCATGTCGGCGAGCTTCTTCTGAATCAATTGATTTGCCGCCAAGGGTCGACCAAACTGTTTACGGTCTAAGGTGTATTGCAGGGCACGATGCCAGCAATCTTCGGCTGCACCCAAAGCACCCCAGGCGATACCATATCTCGCCGAGTTCAAGCAGGTGAATGGCCCCTTGAGCCCACGCACCTCTGGAAAGGCATTCTCTTCCGGGCAAAAGACTCCGTCCATAACAATCTCACCAGTAATCGAGGCCCGTAAACCGACCTTGCCGTGAATGGCTGGAGCGCTAAGGCCTTTCCAGCCTTTTTCAAGCACAAAACCACGGATCTGACCACTATCGTCCTTAGCCCAGACGACAAATACATCGGCGATAGGACTGTTACTGATCCACATTTTTGATCCGCTAATACTATAGCCTCCGGGCACTGCTTTCGCGCGCGTAAGCATGCCGTTCGGGTCAGAACCATGATTGGGTTCGGTCAGTCCAAAGCAGCCGATCCATTCACCGGTGGCTAACTTAGGAAGGTACTTTTGCTTTTGGCCTTCGGTGCCAAATTCGTTGATGGGTACCATCACCAGCGAAGACTGCACGCTCA
>JANLRI010000546.1:0-3567 GCA_031361565.1 Betaproteobacteria bacterium
CAATCCTTCTTTGATCGGCCCACTTTCAGATGTGAGAGTCGTAGATCTCTCTCGCCTCGTTGCAGGCAATATGCTGACCGCCTACTTAGCGGATTTCGGAGCAGACGTCATCAAGATTGAAAAGCCCGGCACGGGTGACGATTTGCGAAACTGGAAAGAAGCCGGGCAGCCCATTTATTGGAAAGTCTATGGCCGCAACAAACGCTCCTTAGAGCTTGATTTCAAAGCTAAGGAGGGCTTAGAGCAACTCAAAAAGCTCATTCGCCACTCGCAAATCCTGGTGGAGAACTTCGTCCCCGGTGGTCTGGAGAAAATGGGGCTCGCGCCCACCGTTTTGCTAGAAATGAACCCTGCTCTCGTCATCGTGCGCATCTCCGGCTGGGGACAAACGGGCCCCTATCAGCATAAACCCGGTTTCGGCACCTTGGTCGAAGCCATGTCAGGCTTCGCTCATCTCAATGGTTATGCGGATCGACCACCGGTGCTTCCCCCACTCGCCCTAGCCGATATGATTGCCGGTGTCTACGGAGCAGCCGGGGTGCTCACGGCCTTGCGCGTCGCCGAGAAGCAAGGACGCGGACAGGTCATTGACCTCTCGCTGTTTGAACCCATTCTATCGGTGATCGCCTCCGAGGCGGCCAAGACTAAGCTGACTGGCCAAGCCACGATGCGCTCGGGCAATCAAAGCTCTCATACCGCACCACGTAACGTCTACACCTGCAAAGATGGTGGCTATGTGGCCATGAGCGGCTCCATGCAAGCGATGGCCATGCGGATTCTTGACACGATTGGGCGGCCTGACTTAAAAACGGATGTGCGCTTCGAGAGTAATGACGCAAGAGTCACCCATCGCGATGAATTAGACACGATCATTGGAGGATTCATTGCCCAGCGCGATACCGCCGAAAACCTCGCGCTATTCGAAGCCGCGGGTGTAACTGTCGGCCCGGTTTGTTCCATGGCCGAAGTGCTCAAACATCCTTATACTTTAGGTCGGGAGGCGATTGTGGAGCTAGAGGACCAGTCACTGGGCAGCATTCCAATGCATAACATTGTGCCGCGCTTGTCGGCCAGTCCCGGCGGGTTCCGAAGGGCTGCACCGATACTTGGGCAGCACAACCAAGAAATTTTGGCTGAACTTAATCAATTTGAGTAAGTATGCTGACCGAGTCAAAATAGCTCGAAACTACTGAGAGCGATGAATTTCTCTCAACCGAATATCCGCCAATATGATATGTTAATTTGACATATCAGCTTGTGGACTTCAAATCGCCGCGACAGTACCGAAATCACTAAAATTCAGGTCTCGCGACGCCTCTTTCATACCCCGACTCCCGTCCAAGGAATTTTGATGATCATTGACTGCCACGGCCATTACACGACCGCCCCTAAGGCGCTGGAAGATTGGCGCATGCGCCAAATTGCCGGTATTCAAACCCCTAGCCTCATGCCCAAGGTGTCCGAGCTCAAGATCAGCGACGATGAGCTGCGCGAATCAATTGAGCTTAATCAATTGGCGAAAATGAAGGAACGTGGCAGCGATCTCACGATTTTTTCCCCTCGCGCAAGTTTCATGGCCCACCACATTGGTGACTTCAATGTCTCCGCGACCTGGTCCGCAATTTGTAACGAGCTCTGCTACCGAGTGTCGCAGCTTTTCCCCGACCATTTCATTCCTGCCGCGATGCTCCCGCAATCACCCGGAGTCGATCCCAGTAGCTGCATTGCCGAACTGGAAAAGTGCGTCAAGGAATACGGCAATGTGGGGATCAATCTTAATCCTGACCCTTCCGGCGGGCACTGGACATCACCGCCCTTGAGCGACAAACACTGGTACCCCATCTACGAAAAAATGGTGGAGTACGACATCCCCGCCATGATTCATGTCAGCACCAGTTGCAATGCCTGCTTTCATACCACCGGCGCCCATTACTTGAACGCGGACACCACGGCCTTCATGCAATGCCTGACCTCGGATCTGTTCAAAGATTTCCCAACCCTGAAATTTCTCATTCCCCACGGCGGTGGTGCGGTGCCCTATCATTGGGGGCGTTTTCGAGGCTTGGCTCAAGAGATGAAAAAGCCGACCTTGGATGTGCATTTGCTGAACAACATTTTCTTCGATACCTGCGTGTATCACCAACCGGGTATTGACCTCCTCAACACCGTCATTCCCGTTAAGAACGTGCTGTTCGCCTCGGAAATGATTGGCGCCGTGCGCGGCATTGACCCTTATACCGGCCACTACTACGATGATACCAAGCGCTACATCGAAGCCTCTAAAATCTTGAGTGAAGTCGATCGCCAACAGATTTATGAAGGCAATGCACGGCGCGTCTTCCCGCGGCTAGATGCAGCCCTCAAGAAACAAGGCAAATAGGAAGTGACCATGCAATTTACAAAAACTCCCGGCTGGCTCGATTGGTACAACGGCCCGAGCAAGCCGCGATTCGTCCTCCCGGAAGGAAGCGTGGATGCTCACTGTCACGTGTTTGGGCCGGGCGATGAATTTCCGTATGCGCCTGAGCGCAAGTACACGCCTTGCGATGCGTCCAAAGCTCAGCTTTATGCACTGCGCGACCGTCTCGGTTTTGCTCGTAACGTCGTTGTGCAAGCCACCTGTCACGGCGCGGACAATCGCGCTCTCCTCGACGCTCTTATACATTCGAACGGCATGGCTAGAGGCGTGGCTACCGTAAAGCGCGCTGTCTCCGACCAGGAATTGCAAGACATGCACACGGCCGGTGTACGCGGCGTACGCTTTAACTTCGTGAAGCGCCTAGTCGACTTCACCCCTAAAGACGAACTCATGGAGATCGCACATCGCATCAAGGCCCTGGGTTGGCATGTGGTGATCTATTTCGAGGCGGTGGATTTACCCGAACTCTGGGATTTCTTTACTGGTTTGCCTACCGACGTAGTCGTCGATCATATGGGTCGCCCTGATGTCGGCAAACCACTGGACGGCCCGGAGTTCGAACTCTTTGTAAAGTTTATGCGCGAGCACGGCAATGTTTGGAGCAAGGTGAGTTGCCCGGAGCGCCTGTCTGTCACTGGCCCGAAAGCACTCAACGGCGAACCCAGCCCGTACCGTGATGTAGTCCCGTTTGCGAAACACATCGTTGAAACGTTCCCGGACCGGGTGCTATGGGGCACAGATTGGCCACATCCCAATTTGAAGGATCATATGCCCGACGACGGTCTGCTTGTAGACTTCATCCCTCAGATTGCCCCCAGCACCCAGCTCCAGAAAAAGCTCTTGGTAGATAATCCTATGCGACTCTACTGGTCCGGCGACGTTAAAGGTTAATCATGTCACTTCACAAACCCTACCTCGACGTTCCGGGGACTACCATATTCGATGCTGAGCAATCACGCATGGGCTTTCATCTCAATCAGTTCTGCATGTCTTTAATGAAGGCGGCGAACCGAGAGCGCTTTAAGTCGAATGAACGAGCCTACCTCGATGACTGGCCCATGACTGAAGAACAAAAGCAGGCGGTGCTCGCGCGCGACTTGAACTGGTGCATTCGACTTGGCGGCAACATCTATTTCCTCGCCAAGATT
>JANLRI010000392.1:0-6856 GCA_031361565.1 Betaproteobacteria bacterium
CTGGGCTAAAAGTCTTACGTAGCGCTCGATTTTGTTGCTGACGATACCCCATGCAATTTGCTTTTGATCTAAGGTCTTCAAAACCTCAGCAATGCCAGGAAACAGTGTCGTTTGCACACAAATATTCTCTTCGTATCGGGCTAAAAATTCATCCCGTAGGGCCGGAAACTCGACACTCTCCTTGCAGACACCTAGGCCCTTGCCAATTAAGCCTCTTGCGCCCATGGAGGCGAAGGGACGGAGTTCAGAAAACGCCATCGGCGCTAGGCCACGTTCCAGACGCATAAGTTGGATCGGAGCCACCAAATCGGGAGCTGTGTCGGCCAGGGTGCCATCGAGATCAAACAGCACGCATTGAATTTTTGGGGACATTCTCGTCTTTTAGAGTGGCTTTCGGCAAGCCATCAGGTAGTTCACCGAGACGTCTCCCTTGATAAGCTTATATTGCTGGGTGATCGGGTTGTAATTCATCCCTATCAGTTCGACAATTTCCAGTCCTGCACGGCGTACCGCGCCACTGAGTTCCGAAGGTTTAATGAATTTAGCGTAATCGTGAGTGCCTTTCGGGAGAAGGTTGAGAACATACTCCGCGCCCACTATTGCAAAAAGAAAAGACTTAGGATTACGATTCAGCGTGGAGAAAAAGAGCCAGGCGCCCGGTTTCGCCACGGAGACGCAGGCCTTGATCGTGGATTCCGGGTCAGGGACGTGTTCAAGCATCTCCATACAGGTGACGACGTCAAATTTTTCCGGGGTCACGGAATCCGCGGCGGCGGCTGGATCATTCATTTCCTGAGCCAAGGCTTCTGCCAGGACCTGACGGTAGGCAACGCTTGCCCCGCTTTCAAGGCGATGCAGATTGGCCACTTTAAGTGGTTTGTCGGCCATGTCAATACCAAGTACCCGTGCACCTTTGAGGGCCATTGCCTCGGCAAGAATGCCTCCTCCGCATCCAACGTCAAGCGCAGATTTTCCGGACAACGCTGCCCATTGATCAATCCACTGCAGTCTTAGGGGGTTGATTTGATGGAGCGGCTTAAACTCCGAATGCGGGTCCCACCACTTGGCCGCGAGCGCTTGGAATTTGGCAACTTCGGCAGGATCAACATTGCCTTGGTCTTGTCCGGCCTCGAAAGTACCGACGGGAGAGGAGAGCGGGTTATTGTTCATCTTTGAATTGTAGCCTTCTCATACTGGCGAATGGCCATAAAAAAAGCCCCGCTAGGCGGGGCTCTTTCAAACCGAAAATAATCGGGTATCAAATCGTTGCAAAACGAATCGTCTCGCAACTCTTCATCGATTACTTACGTGGGCGCGTGCCAACGACTTCGATTTCTACACGACGATTTTTAGTCATGCCTTCTTTAGTCTTATTGTCAGCAACTGGCTGTTTCTCGCCCTTGCCTTCGGTGTAGATGCGATTGGCTTCTACGCCTTTGGACACGAGATAAGCTTTAACAGCTTCAGAGCGCTTGACAGACAACTTCTGGTTGTACTTGTCGCTACCACGAGAGTCAGTGTGACCCACGGCGATGACGACTTCCAGAGTAATGTCTTTAAGCTTGCCAGTCAGGTCGTTCAACTTAGCTTTGCCTTCTGGCTTCAGTACCGATTTAGCGGTATCGAAGAAAGCGTCAGCAGCGAAAGTGACTTTCTCTGTAGCTGGGCCAGCAGGTACTGGAGCAGGAGCAGGAGCTGGTGCAGGCGCTGGTGCAGCACGAGGAGCTGGAGCTGGTGCCGGTGCTGGTGCCGGAGCTGGAGCTGGAGGAGGTGGTGGAGCTGCAACACGAGGAGCAGGGGCTGGAGCTGCCTTAGGTGCCAAGTCTGCATCGCAGTCTTTGTAGGCATTAGCTGGAGTCCAATAGCCAGTGCGCCAGCACAGACCGAACGGATCCATAACAACTGAACCATCAGGACTTTGGACGTAGCCAGCCTGGGCGAATGCGGTCGATGCAGAAGCGGCCAGAGCAGCAGCTGCAACCAAGTGACCTAATTTAACCGATTTAATCATGTTTCTCCTCACGGTAGAACGAAGCTTGAAAGCGAAAACGAGATCTTATGCGGCCCAATGCCCCACAAGACAATTCGAAAAACAGCTCAGACCCCTTATCTCCGCCAAATTACTGAAATAAACCAGCTATTTAGACGATCTGAGGCTTTGCCTGAATCTCACCAAGCGTATTTTGCCACATCAGGCTACGTGCAGTCACAAGAGAGCACTGCTCTTCGGCTCGATGGTGAGTGAGTTGTCGCTTATGCACAACATGAACCCCATTAATCCAGACTTCTTTCACGTTTTCACGGCCGACCGAGTACGCGAGGTGAGCAATCGGGTCATAAAGAGGATGTAAGTCGCGACTTCCCAGGGCGATCGTGATCAAGTCGGCTGATTTTCCGATCTCTAAAGTCCCAATCGAATCGGCGAGTCCGATAGCCCTTGCAGACCGCAGGGTCATTGACTCCAAAAGCGAAAACGCATCAAAGACGGCTGGGTCGGCACTGAAACCTTTGGCCAGCAGCGCGCCGCTGCGACCCTCCTGCCAAAGGTCGAGGCGATTATTGCTGGCTGACCCGTCAGTCCCGATGCCCAAATTGATGCCGGCTTTGAGCATTTGAGCCACCGGAGCAATTCCTGAGCCAAGTTTCAGGTTGGAATGTGGACAGTGCGCGACATTCGCATTGGCCTGAGCAAGGAGGTCAATTTCTGCGGCATTGAGATGCACGGCGTGTACAGCGATCAAACTAGGCCCGACCAAGCCCAGGTCATTTAAGCGGCTAAGTGGTCGTCGCCCATGTTCCTTGACGCTTTGTTCAACTTCAAAAGCCGTTTCGTGAATATGACAGTGCACAGGGAGATCCAGCTCGTTACTCATGACCATAACTTTTCGGAAGCTCTCGTCACTGACCGTATAAGGAGCATGGGGCGCCAAAGAAAAGGACACCAGGGGTTCGCCGCGCATGCTGTCCCGCACCGCAAGGCCCTTGGCGAGGTAGTCGTCTGGACCCGTTCCATATTTAGATGGAAATTCAAAGACGACGATCCCGGTGCAGCAACGCATACCCAGTTCCAGGGCGGCGCGCGCTGTTGACTCTGGGTAGAAATACATGTCGTTAAAGCAGGTAATTCCGCCCAATAACATCTCGTGACAGGCTAGAAGTGCCCCGTCGTAAACGAAATCTGGAGAAACTACTTTAAGTTCGGCGGGCCAAATGCGCTCATTCAACCATTCGTGAAGAGGTAGATCGTCGGCGAAGCCGCGCATCAGACTCATGGCCGCATGGGTGTGCAAATTAACGAGGCCGGGCATCAAGACTTGGCCGGGCAGATGGCGTCGCGCCACGTTGGCGTAGCGCTCGAGCATGCTCGACTTCGGCCCAAGATCGGCAATTTTGCCATCCTGAATGAGGAGGGCGTGATCCTTCAATACCTGTCGCGCCGGACGTATAGGTAACAGCCAGTCAGGCAAAAGTAGGACCAAATTCGGCTGATTTTCCCCGGTCTGGGCAGACTCGCGCGCGCTGGCCTGGGTGTCTTGAGTGTCGAGATTCGAGAGTGAGGAAGAGGCTGAGGTCATTTTGGAGCCGGACTAAGCTAACACGCAATGTTGAGGGCATCGGGGCCGAACCAAGAGGAGGATAGCGCAAACTGTTAAAATTCAAAGGTTTAGCGGCACGCCTACTTAGAAAGACCACGTCAAACTTAAAAACTTCCTTACAAATCGAAGTTAAAGGAGCTTGGTCAGGGGTGGGCGGTAAGGCGTAACAGCCCGAAGTCGAAGAACATTTAAGTCGCCGTAACCAATCAAGCGGTTTATTGCCGCCCAGGGAATCTTGTGGATCAGTTTGCCAAGTCAACACTACCGATTAGCCTAGAAGAGGAGATGCGTCGCTCCTTCCTCGATTACGCCATGAGCGTCATCGTCGGACGGGCGTTGCCCGATGTGAGGGATGGCCTGAAGCCTGTGCACCGCCGCGTGCTTTTTGCGATGCACGAAGCCAATAACACTCACAGCCGCTCTTATGTGAAGTGCGCACGTGTGGTTGGCGACGTCATGGGTAAGTTTCACCCGCACGGCGACAATGCGATTTACGACACCTTGGTGCGGATGGCGCAAGACTTTTCTCTACGCTACCCCTTGGTCGATGGTCAGGGCAACTTCGGTTCGGTGGACGGTGATAACCCGGCTGCGATGCGCTATACCGAGTGCCGACTCGAAAAAATCTCAGCCGAGCTATTGGCTGACATTGATAAAGAGACCGTCGATTTTCAGCCAAACTATGACGGTAAAGAGTTCGAGCCGACCGTTTTACCGTCACGACTTCCCAATTTGTTGATAAATGGCTCTACCGGTATTGCGGTGGGCATGGCGACCAATATTCCTCCTCATAATTTGAGCGAGGTCATCGACGCCTGTATGTTGATTTTAAGTAACCCTGAAGCCACGATTGATGACGTGATCTCCATCATCCCTGCGCCTGATTTCCCTACGGGGGGCATTATTTATGGCACCGTAGGCGTACGAGAAGGTTATCGCACTGGTCGTGGTCGCGTCATCATGCGCGCCAAAACTCATTTTGAAGAGATTGACCGCGGTCAGCGCTCCGCCATCATTGTGGATGAGCTGCCTTATCAGGTGAATAAGCGCGTGCTGCTTGAGCGTATTGCTGAGCTCGTGAACGAAAAGCGCATCGAAGGCATCTCAGACATTCGTGATGAGTCCGACAAGTCGGGCATGCGCGTGGTGGTCGAGTTGAAACGTGGCGAGTTGCCCGAGGTGGTACTTAATAACCTCTACAAGCTGACTCAGCTTCAAGATAACTTCGGCATCAATATGGTGGCCCTGGTAGATGGCCAGCCTCGTTTACTCAATATTAAGCAACTGATTGAGTTCTTCCTATCGCATCGCCGCGAAGTAATTACCCGTCGTACGATTTTCGAACTACGCAAGGCTCGTGAACGAGGTCATGTCCTTGAAGGCCTGGCGGTGGCCATTGCCAACGTGGATGAAATGATCGAGATGATCAAATCTTCGGCCACGCCACCGATTGCTAAAGAGCGCTTGATGTCGCGTGATTGGGCGGCGGGTGTGGCCCTAGACATGGTGGCCCGCGCCGGCGGTGATTCAACCACGTTTCGGCCAGACGGATTAGAAGCCGGTCTTGGCTTGATTGCGACTGAAGGCCGCGGCCTCTACCGCCTGAGTGATGTGCAGGCTCAAGAAATTCTGAACATGCGCTTACAGCGCTTGACTGGCCTTGAGCAAGACAAGATTGTTCAGGAATACCGTGAGGTGATTGAGCAAATTACCGATCTACTCGATATTCTCGCCAAGCCAGCGCGGGTCACTGAAATTATCGGCAACGAACTCAAACTCATCAAAACTGAATTCGGCGATGGCCGTAAGTCCTATATTGAGCACAATGCCACCGAGCTCGATACCGAAGACTTGATTACGCCTGCCGACATGGTGGTCACGCTTTCGCACTCGGGTTATATCAAGAGCCAGCCTTTGTCTGAGTATCGCGCACAAAAGCGCGGCGGCCGCGGCAAGCAAGCCGCGGGCACGAAGGATGAAGACTGGATCGACCAACTCTTCATCGCCAATACGCATGATTTCATTTTGTGCTTCTCGAACCGTGGCCGGGTGTACTGGTTGAAGGTTTGGGAAGTTCCGCAGGGCAATCGCACTTCGCGCGGCCGTCCGATTGTGAATCTCTTTCCCTTACTGGAAGGCGAAAAAATCACGGTAGTGTTGCCCGTCAAGCAGTTTGATGAACAGCACTTCGTGTTCATGTCGACCAGCCTGGGTACGGTTAAAAAGACACCACTTACTGATTTCTCCAATCCGCGCAAGGCCGGCATTATCGCGGTCGACTTGGACGAGGGCGACTTCTTAATCGGTGTAGCGGTGACTGATGGCAAGCACGATGTCATGTTGTTTGCCGATTCTGGCAAGGCCGTGCGCTTTGATGAGAACGACGTGCGTCCAATGGGTCGCGGTGCTCGCGGCGTGCGCGGCATGATGCTTGAAGAAGGGCAAAAAGTCATCGCCATGTTGGTTGCAGAGAATGAGCAGCAATCAGTTTTGACGGCGACTGAAAATGGCTACGGTAAGCGCACCCCAATTGGCGAGTACACCCGTCATGGTCGTGGCACCAAGGGCATGATCGCCATTCAAACCTCCGACCGAAATGGTCGGGTGGTGGCCGCCGTTTTGGTGAACACCGAAGACGAGATCATGTTGATCACGACCGGTGGCGTGTTGATTCGTACTCGCGTGAGCGAAATTCGTGAAATGGGTCGTGCGACTCAAGGCGTGACCTTAATCTCGGTCGATGAAGGTACTAAGCTTTCAGGCGTGCAGCGCGTGGTCGAGTCTGACACTGACTCTTTTGCGGATACCTTGAGCCAAGGAAGCGATGACGAAGCTGGAGATACTTCTCCAGGCGATGGCGGCACTGATAAAGGCCCCTCTGACGCTGCTCAGGGCGACGCACCAGACGGGGACGCAGGCGCATAGTTGTCGAATCCTCAGTGGTCCTGCTTTAGACGGTCGCGGAAGCTTCCTTCTTAGTGCGGATCTTCCGAGAAGCGCCAATCCCCATGAAGCCAACCACGATCAAGGCAAGCGTGGCGGGAACAGGCACTTGAGAGACGACCTTCGCACCCACCAATTGATCCTGATGAGTGGCGCTTCCAAACTTGTCGAAGCTCCAATTTCCGGCGGCTTTTGAATCAAGAGTGGCGAGCCATTCCTCGGCCAAACTACGCGAAGTGGTGCAGAAGGCGCTTGCCAAGGAAAACATACCGGTGCTCAAATTCAAATTACCCTTGCCATCCGACATGATTTCCCAA
>JANLRI010000395.1:0-8545 GCA_031361565.1 Betaproteobacteria bacterium
GTTCGGAACCTACCAATTCTCTTACCCAGGTGCGAAGGACATTTGGGTTGAGATCACTGGTGTCCAACACGACTCCGGCGTCTTGCAGGTCCCCCATGAGGTCACGCTCTTTCTCAATGGATTCGGCCAAACTCATCGAGGTCTCTACGCTGGGCAAAATGCTCATCGGATGGCGACGACGGCTTTCGGAGTAACGTTGAATCAAGACATCGGTGCGTGCATTGAGGAAAATGATCTTGACATCTTGGCCATATCGGCCGAGACCGTTGGCGAGCTGACGTAAATCTTGAATCGACTCACCGGAACGTGCGTCAATGGCCACAGCAATACGCTCATGCCCGGCCTCTTGCAAACTGGTGATCACTTCATGCAAGAAACGACTGGGTAGATTATCGACGCAATAGTACCCATCATCTTCAAGGGTATTTAAAGCGATCGATTTGCCGGAGCCGGAAATACCGGTAATAAGTACAACACGCATAATTTTTTTGGCGCAGCCTTAATTGGAAAGCAATTGCCTTAGAGGTTTGTCAAAGAACTCAGGCTATCCTGGGTAGGATCAAATATCAGACAATCGCCGTTACAGCGATTCATCAATCTGGCGTTGCTGGCGAGTAATAAATTCGGCCACAGTATCAATGCCACGCAACTGAAGAATCGTGCTTCGAACCGCCGCTTCTGTCAAGACCGCGAGGTTTCGACCAGCCGCGACGGGCACGACAACTTTCCGAATCGCTAGTCCCAGTACATTTTGGTTCAATGCCTCCAAAGGAAGACGCTCATATTCACTCTCCATAGTACTGCGTCGAACGAGATGAACGATCAGCTTCAAGCGCATTTTCCGACGAACGGCAGTCTCTCCAAAGATCGTTTTGATATCGAGTAGCCCAAGGCCGCGCACTTCAAGTAAGTTTTGAAGCAGGCCCGGGCAGCGCCCATCGATCGATGCCGGCCCCGTACGGGTGAGCTCGACCACATCATCGGCCACGAGACCGTGTCCACGACTTATGAGCTCCAGAGCCAACTCACTTTTACCAAGCCCCGATTCGCCAGAAATCAAGACACCCATTCCTAGAACGTCCATCAGCACACCGTGCATCGAGACCGTCCCGCCCCGCGAGTTTCCCAGAGCTTGTAGCAAGGTATCGATCACCATCGCCGCAGAGGCCTTGGTACGAAGAATAGGCAACTGATTCTTCTCGGCCTGCTCTAACAGAATCGCTGGGCCCTCGAGACCTTCTGCGACGATGATCGCGGGCGGATCTCCCGCGAACAAATCGTTCAGGATTGCCTGTTGCTTCCTAGGATCAAGCCGGGCGAAATAAGCGTTTTCGGCATGGCCCAGAACTTGCAGCCGAGAGGGATGAATCAGGTTAAGAAATCCAACCAGATCACTTGGCTCAATATTCTCAAGTTGAATGACACTGGAGCGACGCGCCTCCCCGGAGGCCCAGGTCAGCCCTAAACTTTCACGGACCTGATCGAAGAGATCACCTAAGGTTAGATGGTTCAAAACATTTTCCTGGCTGATGTCGTCTAAAGGGTGGGAGTTGAACCATTAGTCTAACTCTGAATGAGTGCGCGTTCAGAGGTACTTCTCGACAGCCTCTGCGCTTGAATCAAGCGGCTGGCCGGTAGGGCACCCACGCATCGAGGGCCTTATGGATTTCGCCGGGGTCAGTCAGGGTGAGGAGCTTTCCTCGCACTTCATCATCGGACAGCAACTCCGCGAGCTCTGAAAGGATTTCCAAATGCTCTTCATTCGCATTTTCTGGAACCAGTAGAAACACAAACAAGCCGACATTGGCTTCATCAGGAGCCTCAAACGGGATGGGTTCGGCTAAGCGAATCACCGCTCCGATCGCTTCCTTCAAACCGCGCAAGCGACCATGTGGGATGGCGACACCGTGTCCCAGGCCGGTGGAACCTAACCGCTCACGGGCAAAAAGTGCATCGAACACTTTGCCACGTTCAAGCCGATGGCTATTTTCAAAGAGTAGGCTTGCCTGTTCAAACAGACGTTTCTTGCTGCTCACTGAAATATCAATCTGGACCATGTTGGGGCCCAGCAGGCGCGAAATTCGGTTCATCATGATAGAAATCGTTTTCAGCCCGGCATTATAGGGAACGCCATTAGAACTCGTGATCTAATCACCGCCTAATCCAAAACAAATACGGGAAAACCGAGAAGTTACGAGCATTTGTGACCACCTGGCACTCATTAAGTTAAAAGTCCGCACTGTCGGTATTACAACAGCCGCGGACGTTGGTTTGCTAAAACTTGGCAATACTGGCCTAGCTCAGTATTCGTTTAGCGGGTTCATGCTGATGATCGTGGCTACGATCCTTGTGACGGATCACTTGGCGATCAAGCTTATCGACCAAGAGGTCAATAGCTGCATAAAGATTCTCGTTTATGGATTGGGCAAACAGATCACGCCCTTTCACGTGTACATTAATTTCGGCCTTCTGGCCCTCTTTGTCCACACTCAAACAAACATTCATGTCGATCACATGATCAAAATGTCGCGTTATTCGCTCAACCTTATGGGTAACGTATTCTCGAAGCGCTGGGGTAACACTGACATGGTGGCCGCTGATCGATAAATTCATACGAGTTCTCCTTTGAGATTGTCTACTTTGAACATTGATAAGTTGTTTCTTGTTAGTTTCTTGCTATAGAGCCTTACGTTGCGTTACCGAGGGGATTTTCAAGGCCTCTCTATATTTGGCCACGGTGCGACGCGCTACAACAAAACCTTGCTTCCCTAAAAGGTCCGCAATTTCGCTATCCGACATGGGTTGGGTGGGGACCTCCGATTCAATGAGTTGTTTGATCACAGCGCGAATGGCTGTGCTGGACGCAGCCCCGCCGCTATCTGTCGCGACGTGGCTACCGAAAAAGTATTTAAGCTCAAAAGTGCCGTTGGGCGTGAGCATATATTTCTGGGTGGTGACTCTAGAAACCGTTGACTCATGAAGCTCCAACATCTCTGCAATTTCACGTAACACCAGGGGCCGCATAGCTACTGCCCCATGAGAGAAAAAAGCCTTCTGCCTATCCACGATGGCCTGAGAGACTCTCAGAATCGTATCGAAGCGCTGTTCAACATTCTTGATTAACCAGCGAGCCTCTTGCAACTGTGCGCTCAAGTCAGCATGTTGTCCACGATTTTTTTTAAGAATCTGTGCGTAAAGACTATTCACTTTGAGCTTAGGCATAACGCCGCGATTCAACTCCACGATCCAGGCGTTTTTCTTGCGTTTGACCACGACATCCGGCACTACGTAAGCCGCTTCGGTATTCGCATATTGAGCACCTGGTCTCGGGTTCAAACTGACGATTACGGCTTGGGCAGCCTTGAGCGTCTCGTCATTGCAGTGCAGCACGCGGCGCAACTTAGCAAAATCTTTGACGGCCAATAGATCGAGATGACTACTGACGATTGAATACGCCAAATCGAGCACTTCAGGGCCTTCCCGGCCCTCGCGCGCCTGTAATTGCAACAGCAAGCACTCGCGAACATCTCGAGCCGCAACGCCGACGGGATCGAAGCTTTGGATAATTCGCAGGGCAGCGTTTAGCTCGGCAAGTTCAAACTCCAACTCTTCCGGCAAAACCGTTAAAAGCTCGTCTAAACTACTATTCAAATAGCCATCCGGGCTGATCTCGTCGATCAAGAAGGTCATCAGGCCACGATCGCGAATGGAACATTGGGTGCCGGATACTTGACTCGTCAAATGTTCAGTCAGACTAAGTTGTGCGCCTGCAATTTGCGAATATTCCTTATCGTCTTGGTCATCGTCTCTTGGCTTGCCAGGAGTGTCAGCGGACCAGTCCTGCCCATAATCGGCCGTTCCGTCGCCATCGTAGCCAGCTTCAAAATCGCCTGTATCGGAGCTGGTGGGAGCCTCTGGCGCTTGAGGCTCAGCTTCTATGCCCGAGAACTCGTTAGGGCCGTCTCCCGAACCATTCAGGCGCCCAAACTCATCCGGGAATTCGGCCGTTTCGCGGGTTGAAAGACCACCACTACCCGATATGCTGAGCGCTGAGTCCAACGGGTCATCGAGACGCTCTAACAGTGGGTTTTCTACGAGAAACTGCTCAATTTCTTGGCTCAACTCAAGCGTTGACATTTGCAGAAGCTTAAGCGACTGCTGCAACTGGGGCGTGAGCGCCAGATGCTGTCCAATCCTGAGTTGTAACGACGGTTTCATCTTCGAAATGTGTGCGGGCTAGCAATCCTATGTAAAGGTACCGCCCCAAAACCGTGCGCTTTATCTACATCGAGAAGTTTTCGCCGAGGTAATAACGGCGTACATCTTCGTTCTCAATCACCTCGGCGGACGTCCCTGAAGCAAGAACAGTACCAGACCTAATAATATAGGCTTGATCGCAAATCCCTAAGGTCTCTCGGACGTTATGGTCGGTTATGAGTACACCAATGGCACGTTGTTTCAGAAAACGCACAATTCTTTGGATCTCAATGACCGCAATCGGGTCCACTCCGGCGAAAGGTTCGTCCAAGAGAATAAAACGAGGTGAGTTTGCCAAAGCACGCGCAATTTCCACACGCCGCCTCTCGCCCCCCGACAAAGACTGCGCCAAATTGGTGCGAATGTGATCGATCTGGAGCTCACCGATAAGCTCGTCCAGCCGCTTTTGGCATTCGTCCTTCGAAAGCGGGCGGCCGTTCGCGTCTATTTGAAGTTGAAGCACCGCCAAAATATTGTCTTCGACCGAAAGTTTCCGAAAAACCGAAGCTTCCTGGGGCAAATAGGACAATCCAAGGCGAGCTCGGCGGTGAATCGGCAAGTGACCAATCGACTGCCCGTCCAGGGAAATTACGCCGCCATCACTAGGAACGAGTCCAACAATCATGTAGAAGCAGGTGGTCTTGCCCGCGCCGTTAGGTCCAAGCAAACCAACGACCTGCCCACTCTGAACCTGAAGCGAAACGTCCTTCACGACCTGACGGCCAGAATAGGCCTTCATCAGGTGCTCGGCACGCAAGGTGCTGGGCGCGCCGAGCGCACGGTTTGGGACTTCGATCATTGAACTAATTGCGTCATTTCACCGAATTCGGTCGCTCACTCGGCTTGAGCCCGGGTGAGGCTGAATCCGGTTTGGCAGCGGGGAGTGCAGCAGCACCGGGTTGAACCGTAATTGCGGCACTCGAGCGAGGCTGAATTACCAGCCGCACCCGTCCGTTGGGGCTGCAAGCGCCGGCCGGCCCGCTGTCTGCCGAAAAAAGCTCGGTGAGGCTTTCGTACACAATTAAATTGCCACAGACCTCGTCGACTGACTTTTCCTTCTCCAGACGCTTGAGCAAGGCGTTTTTCTTGAGCTTTACGATCTCGGCCTTGCCGTCGTATTCAATTTCCTCACCATAGCCCTCAACAAATTGATCCGCCCCCTCACGCTTTTGCCGAAAGCTCGCAGTCTTGCCAGCACTACCGTAGGCGGTGCCATATTGGTAGCCTTCCGGGTCTTGCTTAATGACCAGGCGTTCGGCGCGAACAATAATGGTGCCCTTGGTCAGGACGACGCGTCCGGTAAACACCGACACTTGTTTCAAATCGTCCATCTGCATCTTATCCGCCTCAATATTTAGAGGCTTATCGCGGTCCGCACGCTCCGCAAATACGGGTGCGGCAATGCAAAGCATCAGTAAGGCCTTGCTGAAATTCAGCATCATCAGGCGGAATAATTTCAGTCCGTCGTTCACTTCGCGCCTTTCAAGTTGCTACCCTCAAAGTCCCCAATCCTTGCTCTCGGTTTTGTTGCGAAATCGTCAAATATTTCTCTTGTAAAGATTTCATTTTTTCTGAGGGGCAAAACTCCCCTTGACCTCGCTATTCAGGCTCAATTGCCGGGTGGAATGATTAAACTCCATCCCAACGCCTGTCAGCACGGACGAAGCATACTCAATTTTGACGGCTAGGGTGCTACGTGCGATTTCTTCCTGGGTGTACAGGATCATGGCTTGAGTCGTGACTCTCACTTGCGGGTCCTGCGCACCTGCCTCACGCAGCATTTCCACGTCATCAAATAGCTCGGTGACATCGCCATCGCCATTGGCGCGAGCACGCTTCGCTCGAACCGTCACCTTGGGCTTGTCGGCATCCAAACTCACCAACACCGGCTGAGTAAATTCAGTATGGTTATCGGCGGGAAAATGCACCATGCGATCAGAGCGCAAACGAAATACGGGTTCCCCTTTGGCATTGACCTTCGTCAAATTCAGACCTTCAACAAAGGAATCCGGCTCAGTTGGTGAACTCGCAAGCCGATTTTTGTCTTCAAACTGAGAAGCCTTCTCCGCCAAGTAGTAGGTTCCCGCCGCAAGCGAAAGCAGCAGGAAGATTGAAATCAAGCCCGATAAACGATCGCGAAAATGTCCCTTCAAGAGTGCCTCCGCGCACGACTTTCGGCAGCCTTTGGTGAGGGAGCCGTTCGTGGAACCGCGCGCACTCTATCGGGCACCGGAGGTAATGTCAAAAACGAGCGAAGTACCTGCTGGTATTGACCCTTGGCTTTCAAGATGTAGTCACACAATTCTCTTGCCGCTCCAGCGCCCGCGGTAGCCTGGGCAACCCAATCGGCACGCTGCCGCACTTCAGAATGGGCATCACAGGGTGCCGCCGTAAAACCTGCAACACTGAACGCGGCAAGGTCGGGCCAGTCGTCGCCCATCATTGCGATTTCTGCAGGTTGCAGCGCAAATTCCTGGGCTAATTCAAGTAGTGCTTGACGCTTATCCTTAACATCCTGCAAGACCCGATCAACCTTTAATTCGGCGGCACGCAAGTGAACCATCTCTGAGCTGCGTCCCGTCACCAAAGCCAGCTTGAGCCCAGCCTTCTTCAGGAGGGCCAAGCCCTGGCCATCCAGGACCGAAAAGCCTTTCAGAGCCTCACCCTGTGGCCCAAAATAGAGTTTTCCATCGGTCAATGTGCCATCCACATCAAACGCTACTAGGCGAACTCGTGCGGCCTTTTGTCGCACGGTAAGGCGCTTGCCTTCCTGCAACACGGCCGCGGTACGACGGGCGGCACCCATCAAATGACCTTCGCAATCAGGAGATCATTCACTTGAAGCGCACCTACACATCGCCCCTTAAAATCAACGACGGCCAGCTTACTAATATTGCGCGCCTCCATTAACTGCGCTGCATCTACCGCAAGTGCGGCATCGGAAATGGCTACCGGCGTTTTGCTCATGACTTCCGACACCAGGCACTTGTGAGGGTCGACTCCTCGCTCAAATAGACGGCGCAAATCGCCGTCCGTAATCACTCCTAAGAGCATGCCTTCGGAATCCATCACGGCGACCATCCCCAAGCGCTTATTACTGATTTCCAAAATTGCCTGAGACAGGCTCACTTGTGGCGCCACTCGTGGCAGGCCTTCGCCATGATGCATAACGTCGCGCACATGAGTGAGTAAGCGACGCCCCAAAGCGCCTCCTGGGTGGGAGCGGGCAAAATCATCAGCGCCAAAACCACGTGCATCCAGTAAGGCCACGGCCAATGCATCGCCCAGAGCGAGCGCCGCCGTGGTACTAGCAGTGGGGGCAAGATTGAGTGAGCAAGCTTCACGAGCCACGCTCGCGTTCAAATGCACATCCGCGACTTTCGCCAATTCCGAATCCGGATTGCCGGTCATTGCAATCAACTTGGCTCCGCCGCGCTTTATCGCCGGTACCAGGCTGAGCACTTCCTCGGTGCTTCCCGAATTCGACAAGGCAATGACAACATCGCCCGCAGTCACCATTCCCAGGTCGCCATGCATCGCCTCGGCTGAATGCACGAAAAACGCAGGGGTTCCCGTAGAGGCGAGCGTTGAAGCAATCTTGCGGGCCACATGGCCTGATTTGCCGATGCCACTCACCACCACTCGCCCCTGGCAGGCGAGTATCAGGCGACAAGCCGCTTCAAAGCTGGCATCGAGGCGATCCACCAAGGCGAGCAAGGCCTCGGCCTCGATGCGAAGTACTTCGCGGCCCTGTGCAATCACCCTTTCAGTGGATATTAGCGGATTTTGAACTCTCATCAGGGTCGAGTATATATATGGGTCATGCTTAGCTCTCTCGAACTCACCTTAGCACTGCTTGCCGCCGCCGTTCTGGCGGTCGTCGGGCTGCGTGCGCTGGGATTGCCGCCGCTAGTAGCCTACCTCTTGGTGGGCGTGCTACTCGGCCCCCATGCGGCAGGTCTAACTGCAAACGATCACAGCACTCAGGCTCTTGGCGAGATCGGCGTGGTCTTTCTCATGTTTTCAATTGGCTTGGAGTTTAACCTCGACAAGCTTAAGTCCCTTCGTCATCATGTATTTGGCCTCGGAAGCGCTCAAGTAGGGCTCACGATCGGCATCGCCGTCGCAGCCTTGGTTTTGGCGCCAGCCGGGCTGGTCGCATGGTTTTTCCCAGGCGGCACCGATTGGCGTGGGGCGGTGGCCCTCGGCGGTGCGCTCGCGCTTTCATCGACGGCTTTGGTGATGAAAATACTCGAGGAAAAACGTGAAATCGAGTCTGAACACGGTC
>JANLRI010000407.1:0-6739 GCA_031361565.1 Betaproteobacteria bacterium
GGGAGTCGTACTTGGAAATTATAACGTCATTAGATAGCGCTGAAGTCGTTGTTATTGAACTGGACGTGAGCAATTTGGACGCTAGCAACATTGCGGGATTTCGTACCGCCGTTCAACCCATCATTGAAAAGTTTGTTCACGTTGTTTTCGATATGACCGGCCTGCAATTTGTCGATAGCTCGGGGCTTGGTGCTCTTATTGCTTGTCAGCGCACCTTAAAAGCTCGGCATGGAGCCCTCAGCTTGGCCGCAATGGGTGCGTCGGTACGCGCTTTATTTGAATTAACTCGAATGCATCGGGTGTTTCATATATACGGCACTCGGAGCGATGCCGTGGAGGCCTGTCGCAAAGCCCTTCATCTTAAAGGCCCAAGTACTATTGGAGGCTCCTTAAAGTGAGGATCATGGGAGTCAAACCCGACTGATGCGTCAAAATACTCTGTAGTCTTCGTTCAAAGGAGCGAAAATCAATTTGAAGGATAGCCATCACGAGATCCTGACGCTGACCAATCCTACGTCTCGTATGTTTGTGGTTGGCGCCGCAATCATTGCTTTCGTAATTGTCGCTACTTTAGGGTTCGTTTGGTATCAAGTCGCCCACTACGCGGAGAGCGTACAAGCCAAGGCAGGGCTTTATGCGCAACTTGTAAACGAAAAGACTTCGTCAACGCTTTCGCTGGCAGAATCGATCACTCTATCCCTGGCCTCTAGGCTTCCACAGGCCGACAATCGTGGCGTGGAACAACTTAAAGCCTTATTCGAAAGTGAAGCTATTCACCCCGAAGGCTATCTGCGTAGCCTGTCCTTAGTCGCCGAAGACGGACAAGTTGTGGCCAGTTCGTTCGCGTCGGACCAAGGGGGGACGATTCAATGGAAGAATTTCGGCAGCAATGAGGGTTTTATTGGGTCTTTGCGCCTCGGTCCATTGTTGTTCGGACGTCATTTGACTGCCCTCACCCCCCAGGCCACCCCATCCCGTTCAGCGCTCCTGCCCATGATCAAACAGGTCCAAATAGGAAGTTCTCAGTCCTATTTTCTCGTCGCCTTGATCAACTTAGAATACGTGGCCGATCAATTCGAGTCTATAAGCCGTGCTGAGCATTTCAATATTGCAATGCTTAGTGACACCGGTGAGTTTCTCGCATCGAATCTTGGGTCGAAGATTCTGCCGGGCTCACGCATTAACCCGCTGCTGGGCTGGTGGAAACTTGCGACAACCGTTGAGCAAGGGGAGTTAGCCGCGCACGGCTTTGCATCTACCGATGTCATTGGTGTTTATCGCGCTTCGAAAAATTGGCCCGTAGTCTTTATTGTCGAACGTTCCAAGCGCGACATCTACACTAACTTACCGGTCGGCCTGATAGGCGTCGTGCTCAGTGCACTCGCGCTGTGTGGCATCGCCGTTGCGGGTTTACTGATCCTTTCCAGCGGAGTTCGACGAACCGCGCGCCATCATACGGAGTCGCAGCGCGCTTTTTCCCTAGCAGCGAGCTCGGAAAAGCGAAAACTCGCGATTCTTCAAGCGTCCCAGGAAGCCGTGGTAACCGTGAATTCAAAGGGTTTGATTATCGAATACAACCCTGCTGCGGAAAGAATGTTTGGCTCCGACATTGTTCGCAACACGAATATTCCAATCGGACAACTCGTGCTTCCTGCTGCAGTAAGAGCATCGCGAAGAAACGATATCTTGGCCTATTTTGAACAAGGAAGTCGTGGCAAGGGCGCGGGTCGTCTTGAGATCCTCGCCTCGCGACAGGACGGGTCAACGTTTCCTGTCGAGTTCACGGTCTCAAAATTGATCGATCAAGGGGAAACTTTTTATACGCTCACCGCCCGTGATATTTCAGAGCGCTACCGAGCTGAGCAGATGCTCAAGAAATCAGAACGGCGTCTGAAACATGCGCTCGCTGCGGCCGGAGATGGGGTGTGGGATCTTGATGTGTTACTCGGGAAGATTACCTATTCATCCAACGGGCTCGGGATGCTAGGCTACCTCGACGGGACCATCGACGGAAGTCAAAATTCATGGATGGCCTTAATTCACCCGGACGACCTGGAGTCGGTGAATTCGGCCTTGATTAACCATTTGGTCGGAAAGTCACCAAGCTTTTCCACTGAGTGCCGCATGTTGTGTGCAAATGGCACATGGAAATGGATTCATACCCGAGGAGCGGTCGTTCAGCGTAGGGCGAATTCCGGACAACCACTTCGACTCGTTGGTACGCATTCTGACATCTCAGAACGCAAGGATGCCGAGAGTGATCACGCGGCATTATTGGCAAAGTCTTGGGAACTGACCGTTCAACTCAATAAGGCACACGAGATCGAACTCAAAGTTGGATCGCAAATCCAGCGCTCACTGTTGGTCAACTCGAACCAGAAAAGTCTGAAAGGTTTATGGCTTAGCTCTTTCAATCAGGCCTCGCAGGGTGTCGATGGAGACTTTTTTGATGTTCTCAGCCCAGACACCCATACGATTGATATCGTGGCCGGTGATGTCATGGGCAAGGGTGTGAATGCGGCGTTGATGGGTGCTGCCGTCAAAATGCAATTGAGTCGCTCGATGCTGGAACTGGTCACCAACGCACTTCATTCGAAGGAATTGCCCCAGCCGACCGACGTGCTGGCCTCCTTGCATCGGGAAATTACGCCTCATTTGCAAGCCCTTGACGCCTTTGTGACGATTAGTTACTTGCGTATCAATACCTTGGATAATACTGTGACCTGGATAGGTTGCGGTCATGAGGAACCGACGTTATGTCGGAGCGATGGGACCCTCACCGTGCTACAAAATGAACAC
Source organism: Betaproteobacteria bacterium (assembly GCA_031361565.1). Classification (GTDB taxonomy): domain Bacteria; phylum Pseudomonadota; class Gammaproteobacteria; order Burkholderiales; family Burkholderiaceae_E; genus JAPOKJ01. The sequence goes on from JANLRI010000407.1 coordinate 2,800, forward strand.
CCGCCCTTGGGGGTCATGAATGAGATCGACTTTGAACAACACACGACCGCAATGATGGCCTGGGATTCAGTATTCATTCATTCAGATGGTGTTTCAGATGCCCTGCTTGCGAATGGAAATCGGCTTGGCCTCGTTGGATTGAGGGAAGGTCTGTCTAGCCTGCTCGGGAAACATGGCACGCCAGCGGCGGTCATCCATCAATTGCGTAAGAAATTGTTCGGAACAGGGACTGTTTTTACCGATGATCTCACCATGATTTTCGCGACGCGCGTTCCTCTGCTTCCGAAGTTTAATCGCGAAGAGCTCAGCATGGCTTTATGTGATATTGCAAATGTACGATCCTTCGTTGCGACCGAGGCTACGGATGCAGGATTAAATTCTGCCCAGGTGGCAATGATTGTTCTCGCCAGCGTGGAAGTATTTACCAATATCGTTCGCCACACCACGGGGGGCTTTAAAGGTGCACCGATTGAGTTAATGTCGGCGAGGCCCGAAGGCTTTTTGCAGATAGATTTCGTTTTTCTAGGTGATCCTTTTATCCCACCTACGACGCCTACCGGCCTTGACTACGCCGACCTTCCCGAGGGAGGATTCGGTCTGCGAATTATTGATGCCGCTTGTGATCAGGTTGATTATCTACAGAGTCCCGGCGTCAATACAATTCGCCTGCGCAAGACGATATATGCTGAAACTCACACATTCGCTGAAGAGGTTAACAATCTGGTAACACTGTCTTCTGTCCATTGAAGTCCAATGAAATCGTTCATTACTTCGGGATCAAACTACCATGCCTATCAGAACCTTATCGGTTGGTGCACTAGCTGCCGCCACCCTCGCGCTTTCGGGATACACCTTTTTCAATTCTAAAGTCGAATGGACCTACTTCGGGACACCATTAGCAATCCATGCCTACGACTTGAATACGGGTGCACCCACCATTGCAGAGTTCTCGCGAGCCTTACCCTCGGGAATTCCAGCCTTACCCACCGATCTTCTTGCCAAAATTGCCTTTACCTTGCCTGAAGGCCGGGATATCCGATTGAATTCTCAGGGTCTGCTTCCCGACACAGACGATAAGTCGAATGTAGCGTTTTCGGAGGAGGCCGATGTCTGGGTGACCTTTCTTTCGGAAGGGGCGGGGTACCGCAATAGCGTCGGTTACTTTAAATATAACGCAGCCCAACCGCCACAATATCCGCGCGACGTCGCCGAGAAAATTCTCTTTGCGAACGCCTCGATGCCCTCACCGATGGACCCTGCTGGAACAAATCAAAACACTGTCTATCTCGGCAAGTTTCAGCCCGGTGAAGCGCTAGGTTTCACGATTGTCTCCAACGGCTTTTCAAACACTGGCCGTCTCTACAACGGAGCTCGCATCGCCGGAGTCAAGGACAACCCGGATCCAAAATGGGTGTTCTACACCTTGCGCCAGCTCAATCCAGAGCCTTCGAGTTCGGCCAACTTGAATGTTCACACCGTGATGCTCAAAGATCTTTCGGGTGCCAGCGCCAATTATCAACGACTCGTCATTGGCTTTGAGGACATCAATCGCTCTGTGGGTGGTGATCACGACTTTAATGACGTGGTCCTCGCCGTCCATATCAACAAGCGCAGCGCTATCTCGAACCTAGCAACGCTGCAACCTCTTGTGGCTGCCTCCGACGCCGATAGCGATGGCGATGGCGTAAAGGATGCTCTGGATGAGTTTCCAAATGATGCAAGTCGGGCTTTTAGCCGTTACTACCCTACCCGAAACACCTTTGGCACCCTAGCCTTCGAGGATCTTTGGCCAACCCGAGGCGATTACGACATGAACGACATGGTGATTCGTTATCGCTCGCGGGAAATTTTAAACTCTTCCCGCCAGACGGTAGGCATCGAAGTTGACTATCGTCTCGATGCCCGTGGTGCAGCGATCGAGAGTGGCTTTGGCGTGCAACTTCCATCGGTGGCCATTTCAAATGTCGCCAGTGCTAGCTTGACAAGTACCTCGGGGACGCAAAGCTTGAGCCCAGAAGCAGGCCAAGATCTAGCGACTTTTCTGATCTTTAATTCCGCACAGGTGCAATTGCCAGGGCTTTCCAGCGCTTGTCCCTTTGGGAATACCCAGGCCGAATGTCCAGGGGTGCCGTTCAAAAGCTTTCAATTGACGGTCAATTTTAGTCAACCCACCAATGGCAACGCCTTGATCGCCCCGTATAACCCATTTATCTTCCGCACCGCCAATCGCGGCCACGAGGTACATCTTTCGGGTCGGCCTCCGACTAAGCTGGCGGATCTCTTACTTTTTGGAACGGCGGATGACCGGAGCGCCCTCGCCTCAAACAAGTCTTACGTTGACCAAAACGGGCGGCCTTGGGCCTTGGATATCCCGATCGAATGGCGTTATCCGAATGAGACAGTCGACCTCACCTTGGCCTATCCCAACATGGCGGACTGGGCCACTAGTGCAGGTGCCCTCTTCAATAATTGGTATATCACAGCGTCAAACCCCACTTGGCTTTACGTTGCTCGCTAACCAAATTCCGGAATCATTCTCATGAAAAATTATCCCAAGCTTTGTCGTTCACATTTCTCACTTCTCCTGTGTGTTTTCGCTTTAACGGGCTGCGGGGGTTCGGGCTCGTCGACGAGCGCCGTCAAGGTTGATAGCCCAGTCTCGACGTCGAAGGCAACTCTTACGCCGATGGCGGCCCTTGTTGTTCCGGTGTCGATGAAATGGGGAACCACCTCCGTCTTCGCATTAGGTTTCAATGTGAAGGACTCGACCGGGGCGGCCGCGATCGGTGTTCCGGTCTCACTCCATACCTTCACCAATGTAAGTCTCGACGATGGGTCTGCCTTGGACGAGCCAGTTGCCCTGGATCAGATCGATAATTCGATCACTGACGCTAACGGCATGGCCACTTTCTCGGCGCGACTTCCAGGCTATATGACCGAACTCCTGGTCATTTCAAGCCAGGGTTCGGCATCCGCAAAAAAGGTCATCACCCTGGATGGTGACATGCCCTCGGTGAGCCTGACTTTGGGCCTCTAACTTCGATTTCCTAAATTATTATTTGATCGGTCATTCATGATGAAACTAAAAAAAGCAGTGTTCCCCGTGGCCGGACTCGGCACGAGATTTTTACCGGCGACCAAGACGATCCCTAAAGAGATGCTACCCATCGTCGACCGACCGATCATTCAGTATGCGGTTGACGAGGCGGTTGAGGCCGGTTGCGACACTTTGATTTTCGTGACAGGTCGTTCCAAGCGTGCAGTGGAAGACTATTTTGATCGCAGCCCTGAGCTTGAGGCTGAACTTGAGGCCAAGGGTAAAACAGAGGCGCTGGAAGCGATTCGAAACATTATTCCCTCGTACGTGAAAGTCTTATTTGTCCGGCAACCCCAGGCTCTGGGCTTGGGTCACGCGGTGCTGTGCGCGGCCCCGATGATCGGTCCAGATGAACTCTTTGCAGTACTTCTTCCTGACGACCTCATCGATGGCTATCCGAAAGGCGTACTCAGTCAAATGCTTCAGTCTGCTTACGATACCCAGGCGTCCGTCATTGCGGTTGAAGAAGTCCCGCGCATAGACGTCAGCAAATATGGGGTGGTTGATCCCATTAGTGAAGAGGGCCACTTGATGAAGTTGCGCGGCATTGTCGAGAAGCCTTCGGTCGAACTCGCACCGTCGACCAGCGCCGTGGTGGGTCGATATATCTTGCATCCCAGCGTGTTAAAAACGCTCGAGACCCAAGCACCCGGGGCGGGTGGAGAAATTCAACTCACCGATGCGCTCGGGGCACAAATTGATCAACCCGGGCTTTATGCCTATCGCTTCGGAGGCAAGCGTTTTGATTGTGGCAGCAAGCGTGGTTTCCTGACAGCCAACATCCACTTCGGACTCAAAGGAAGCCTCTAGAGAGCGACGGGAGCTTGCCTAGAGACCAAGAGG
>JANLRI010000418.1:0-4460 GCA_031361565.1 Betaproteobacteria bacterium
GGCCTCTGGGTCAAATGCCCAAGCTGCTCGTCCGTACTTTATGGGGCAGACCTGGATGCTAATTTAGGGGTGTGCCCGAAGTGCGATCATCACTTACGCATTAACGCCCGTAAGCGTATTGAAGCGCTTTTAGATGCTGAAGGGCGCTTTGAAATCGGCCAGGAAGTGGTCCCTGTGGATTCACTGAAGTTCAAAGACAGCCGCAAGTACACCGAGCGTATCCAGGAGGCTATGGAAAATACCGGTGAGACCGATGCGCTAGTGGTGATCGGTGGCTCGATCAAGACCTTGCCTGTGGTGGTTGCGGCCTTTGAATTTGAATTCATGGGCGGCTCAATGGGCTCGGTGGTTGGGGAGCGATTTGCGCGCGGCGTGCAGGCGGCGATTGAGCAAAAGAGTGCTTTCATTTCTGTAGCGGCCTCGGGAGGCGCGCGTATGCAAGAAGGCTTGGCCTCGCTGATGCAAATGGCTAAAACAACTGCTGCTCTGACCCAGCTTGCGCAGAAAGGCTTGCCGTATATCTCGGTACTCACGGATCCGACCATGGGCGGTGTGTCGGCCAGCTTTTGTTTTCTTGGCGATGTGGTCATCGCCGAGCCTAAAGCCTTGATCGGGTTTGCAGGCCCGCGAGTGATTGAGCAAACGGTTCGCGAAAAACTGCCAGAAGGCTTTCAGCGTGCTGAGTTCTTGATCCAAAAAGGTGCGGTCGACATGATCGTGGATCGTCGCCAAATGCGCGATGAAATTGCCGGTCTGATCGCCTTGCTAGAGAAAAAACCGCTGGATGCCATCGCTTAATCAAGCAGAGCAACGCTCGCTCGGGGCTTGGCTTCAATATATCGAGAGCCTGCATATCAAGAACATTGATATGGGCCTGGGGCGAGTGGGCGAGGTCGCTAAGCGCCTTGGAATAGATCTCAGCGACAAGATCGTTATTACCGTGGGCGGCACCAATGGCAAGGGATCGACCTGCGCCTTGTTGGAGGCGATTTTGCTGCAGGCGGGCTATCAGGTTGGGCTGTACACATCGCCGCACTTGCTCCAATTCAACGAGCGTATTCGTCTCAATGGTGAGAATGTTTCTGATCAGGTCTTGATCGATGTTTTTGCGCGCATTGAAGCGGCGCGCACTGTGCCTCCAGGTAACGACAGCAGCGATCAGGTGGCCCAGGCCAGCGCATTGGAAACCACGCTCACTTACTTTGAATTCACCACACTGGCGGGTCTAAAACTTTTTCAGGATGCGCCGCTCGACGTGGTGATACTTGAAGTAGGGCTAGGGGGACGACTTGATGCGGTCAATATTGTGGATGCCGACTGCTCAATTGTAACCTCGATTGACATCGATCATAAAGATTATCTTGGCGATACCCGAGACAAGATTGCCTGGGAGAAAGCCCACATCTATCGTCCGCAGCGTCCGGCCATCTGTGCCGACCCGGTAGCCCCTGCATCCTTGATCGCCTATGCTGGCGAGATCGCTGCGGATCTTTGGCTGTTTGGTCGCGACTTCAACTATTCCGGCGATAAGCAGCAATGGTCCTATGGCGGGCGTTCGGTGCGTCGCCGCAGCATGGCCTACCCGGCCTTGCGCGGCGCCAATCAATTGCTGAACGCCAGTGCAGCCTTGGCGGCACTTGAGGCATTGGGAAACCGTTTGCCCGTATCGCAACAAGCGGTTCGCACCGGCCTTGCTACGGTGGACATTCCAGGGCGTTTCCAAGTGCTGGCGGGGCGCCCGACCGTGATCCTCGACGTTGCTCATAATCCGCATGCGGCCGCGCATCTGGCGAACAATCTTGGCAATATGGGTTTTTTTCCTCAAACCTTCGCGTTGTTTGGAGCCATGGCCGACAAAGATCTCGTGGGTATTGCCAGGGCCATGAAAAGCAGTGTCGATCATTGGCTTTTAGTGCCGCTGCCGGGGCAAAGAGCAGCGAGCGTCGCGCTCTTGCTCGACGCACTGAAAGCAGCGGGCATTGAAGATAATTCGAAATTAGGCGTGAAGGCGAGCGAACTAAAAACCATCGAGACTTTTAAGAGTGTCGCTGAGGCTTATAGCTCCGCTCAAAAGCGTCTGAGCGAGGCTGATAGAATCGCGGTCTTTGGTTCTTTTGTGACGGTTGCGGAAGTGATGAAACTCAGGTCTTGAGTTTCGGGCACCCGTCCGTACGATTGAACGGTCCCCCTGAAATGGTTCCCCGTGGCCCGCAAAACCGATTCTTCTGACGAAAAACTCGATCCCTCACTGATTCATAAGAAAAAAGCCCGTCGACGCTTAGTGGGCGCGGTGGCTTTCCTGGGAGCGGTTGGAGTTTCCTTGCCTTTTCTCCTGGACTCTGAACCCAAGCCTAGTACTCGAGATGTGCAAATTCGTGTGCCCGCTCGCGAGCCTATGAATGCAGCCGGTGCTGAGCCTGTGGCTCCTCAGGCCAAGGCAGGAAGTACCACTCCACCGGTGGTGCCTGTGATTCCACTGGAGCCCACCATGGGGGATGCCGCCAAAGAGTTTCCGACACCGAGCCGCATCGAAACAAAACCGGCCGAAGCTAAACGCGATGAGCCCAAAAAGGACGATCCGAAGAAGGATGATCTGAGGAAGGATGATCTGAAGAAGGATAATCTGAGGAAGGATGGGCAAAAGAAAGACGAGTTGACGAAAGACGGCGCAAAGAAAGATGCTGCTAAAAAAGATGCCGCCAAGAAAGAGGCCGTAACGAAGGATGCAGCAGCGAAAGATGCGCCGACCAAAGATGCCGCAGCCAAGGATTCAGCCTCGAAAGTTGCACTGTCCGAACCCAAGAAGCCGGAAGTGAAGAAACCGGATCCTAAAAAAGAGGAATCCAAGAAGGACGAGCCGAAAGCTTATCGCGTGCAAATTGGCGCGTTCTCAAGCGAGGACAGTGCGATGGAGCAGTTAGCCAAAGCCTCGAAGCTTGGGCTCAAGGCCTATACTGAAAAAATTGCTACGAATAATGGTACTAAAACCAGGGTGCGAGTGGGTCCCTTCGTGAACCGAGAGCAGGCTGAGCAGGCTTTAGCGAAGCTCAAGCTTAGTGGTGTCGAAGCCGCCTTGGTGGCTCCCTAAAATGAGCCTCACGGGCGCGCGAGTTTCTGGGTGAACTTGATGACTTTAACCACGCTTGACGTCATTCTATTGGTGCTCTGCGGGCTATCGATTATTTTGGCTTTATGGCGCGGATTAGTGCGAACCCTTTTTGGGTTGGCGGCATGGGCGATCTCTTTAATTGCATCGCCCTTCCTCGCCCAGATCTTAAGCGAGCGTTTTGATTGGTCTTGGGCGCTGGCTTTAGGCTTGTCGTTTTTAGTGATTTTCCTAGCCACTAGGCTTGTGGGGTCTTTGATCGCGCGTGCCTTAGTCAGGGTCGGTTTAAGTAGCGTGGACCGGCTCCTGGGGGCTCTTTTTGGAGCTGCTCGTGCCTTTCTAATTATCGCTCTATTGGCCACCATTGCCCATAGTTTTAAGCTTGATCGCACTTTGACTTGGCGTGAGGCTGCTTCGGCGCCCTTGCTCGATGGCATCGTACAATGGGTCGAGCCAATGTTGCCGGAACGCTTCGGCGGTCCTACCAAAACCTAAGGGAAGCAAGATGTGCGGTATTTTAGGGGTGGTGTCTCGCCATCCAGTCAATCAGCTACTCTATGACGGTCTACTGTTGCTGCAACATCGAGGTCAAGACGCCGCGGGAATTTCCACGGCTGATCGCCACTCTTTTTATATGCACAAGGCCAACGGCCTGGTTCGCGATGTGTTTCGTACCCGTAATATGCGCTCTTTGGCGGGGCATTTTGGGGTTGCCCATGTGCGTTATCCCACCGCTGGCTCCGCCTCTAATTCGGAAGAGGCTCAGCCTTTTTATGTGAACGCGCCGTTTGGCATCATGCTTTGTCATAACGGCAACTTGACCAATGCCGCGCAGCTAAAAGAGCAAATGCGCATGCGCGATTTGCGCCACATCAATACCAATTCGGATTCGGAAGTTCTGCTCAATGTTCTGGCCTTCGAGTTGCAGGCTGCATCGGGTGGGCCATCGCTCGAGCCGAGTAGCATTTTTAAAGCCACTTCGCGCGTGATGAGCCGGGTGGAAGGTGCGTACGCCTGCGTGACACAAATCGCAGGCTATGGGATTTTGGCGTTTCGCGATCCCTCTGGTATTCGCCCGCTTTGCTACGGTATTCGTGAAACCGATAGTGGCACGGAATATATGGTGGCGAGCGAGTCCGTGGCCCTAGAAGGTCTCGGCTTTCATTTGGTACGGGATGTCAAACCGGGCGAGGCGGTGTTCATTGATTTTGAAGGTCATTTCTACAGCCAGATTTGTTTTGAGAATACCCAGCTTTCGCCGTGCATCTTTGAGTATGTGTATTTCGCTCGCCCCGACTCGGTGATTGACGGCGCGTCCGTTTACGCCAGTCGTTTAAAAATGGGTGAGTATCTG
>JANLRI010000472.1:0-4382 GCA_031361565.1 Betaproteobacteria bacterium
GCCCGCCTTGGCGCTTTCAATCACCTCATGAAACAAATCCATAATCTCTGCTTTATAAAGCCCGCCCATCGGACTGCTTTCCATGGCTTTAAAGTTATTGGTAATGCAGCCAGTCTTGAGTCGGCCACTAATTCTCCGCAGCGCTTCGACCATCTCAGGACGTATATGGCCGGCCAAAAGAGGCAAAACCTCACCGCCCCGCACCTCATGACCGAGGGCCGTACTTTCTAATGCAAACAATTCGTCGAAATGCTCGGGACCGATCTCGCTACGCTCTAACTTCGCCCAAGCGTTATCGTGGGGATTGGTTGAATTGACCGTACGCAAAAAATCCTTGGGTAAACTCTTTTCAATCTCAAAGCGAGCAAAGGCTTCAAAAGGACTCGAAGAAATTACGCCACCAAAATCAAAAATCACCGCCTTATATTGCAGGCTCATAGGCCCTCCCTGGTTCAAATTCGTCTCAAAAATTAGCGCTCTCGGTGCAAGCGTCGACCGCTTCGGGCGATGACACCGAGATGTGCTGGGTAAAGCCCTGACGAGAATACCAATGCACCGCAGAGCAGCAAAGGCGCGATCGAGACCACCGACAGCGCAGCGCCAAAACACAATGGAATAAGCACTGAGCAGCCATTGCTCAGGACCGAGCGCAAGCCAACCGCTTCTCCGCCCCGGCCGGGGGGCGCCGCTTGGTGCAATAGCGACAGCATATTGGGCTGACTCATGCCCACGGCACTTCCAAAGATCAGCCCAAAAAGCATCAACACCGGCGCCAGCACGGCCCAAGGAAGCGCGAAAAAAATCAGGCAGATCACGACCAAGGCGACTCTTAAGATTTGCCATTCATTGGCGCGCCGCGAAAGCCAAGGCATGGCCGCCCGAGCCATAAAAGTGCCCAGGGCGAACATTGAGAAAACCGTACCTATGATCGAGGCTGAGTAACCCAGACGATGCCCCAGCACCGGCAGCATCACAATGAACAAATCCCAGGCACTCGCCGTTACGGCGTTGACCCAGTAAATACGACGCATTTCGTGGCTGATCAAGAGATCGGACACTTTGGGCTTGGGCTTTACTTGTTGGACCATTTCGCCTGAACCGACCGCCTCTTGCTTACCCCTTTCTTGCCTGGGCAATTGTATCCCGCGGGTATGCGTCGCGACCATCCAAGCGCTCAGGCAAGTCGCCACGGCCATAGACGCAAAGGCTGCTCGGAAACTAAAATGGTCGATCAGCAAACCGGCCAGAAATGGGCCGATGGTGCTCGAGCTGGAGTGGCCCAGTGCAAACCAGCCGAAATTGGCCATGCGCTCTGATGGCGTCGCCACAGGGGTTAAATGACCCACGGTATGCTGCGCAGCGACCGACATGACGTTGAAGCCAAAGCCAATGATCATGGCGGTGCTTAACAGGGTAGGCATGGACAAATGCACAACCGGCAACCAAGCCCCGATTAGCACCAAGACCATACCGGCGCGCAGCACCTTTACCGCCCCTGCACGGTCCACCCAGCGGCCTATTGCCAGGGAGGTCATCACCGGAATCACCGAAAAAAGAGCCATGAACAGCCCGACCAGTGCTTCCGGGTGACCACTCTTCAAAATATAGAGTGAACCGGTCAATCGACCGCCTGAAAGCGCCATATGCGCTGTCATATTGATGAGAATCAGTGAAAGTAAGAACGGCGGGAGACGGGGGAACTGCAATACACTTCCTAAAGATCACAACATTTTACAGGTGCCTGATCGCTACAGCTTTCGAGTCTCTCGTCTGACCAAAGGCTGCACCCTTCGTACCAAGACCGCATAGAGCCATCGATCCGCTCACCAATACTTGGCATCTTTGCATACAGGCTCCTTTATTTTTTTGAGTTGCCTAGTCTAACCATTTTCGGCGTTCATTCGCGTGCCAATTTCACACTCATGCTAGGCTCGGGACAACCCCACTAAATGAGTGTCAAACCATGATCGAAAAGCACCTTGATATTGCCACCGCCGACGGCGCGATGAACAGCTTCGTGGTCTACCCTGAGGAAAATGGCCCCTTCCCTGTGGTTCTTTTCTACATGGATGCGCCTGGCAAACGTGAAGAGCTGCACGACATGGCACGTAGACTCGCGTCGGTCGGCTATTACGTGGTTTTGCCCAACTTGTACTATCGAACGTCCAAGGATTTTTGGCTCAAAGAACGTACCGAGGCAGCGATGGCCCATATGTTTTCATTGATGAAAACCTTGGATGCGCGTACCACTCACTGCGACACCGAGGCGATGCTCAAGTTCGTGGACGCTCAGCCCGAGGCACTTGCCTCCCGTTTGGGTGCGGTTGGCTACTGTATGAGTGGCCCTTTCGTGATGTGGGCCGCAGCTCAGTTTGCAGGACGATTCAATAGCATTGCTTCTATCCACGGGGCTAACATGGCGACCGACAAACCCGATTCACCACATCTTATGCCCCCAAAAATTAAATGCGAGAGCTATTTTGCATGCGCTGAAATTGATAAGTGGGCACCTCCCGCCGACATTTCAAAACTTCAGGAGGCCCTGAAAAGTGCGGGCACCAAACATCGAATTGAATGGTATCCGGCGGTAGAACATGGCTTCGTTTTTCCTCTGCGGGCGGGTATCTTCAACCAGCCCGCAGCGGAACGGCATTGGGAACGACTCTTTAACTTGTTTGCGAGAACCCTGAAATCGTAGGGGCTTCAACTCGGAATGGCTTTTCTAGTGTGACTCACCACTCTGGCCTTCCGCGACCAGCACTTTTCGAAGCTCGGCCTTAGCAATTTTGTCGAGAGTGGAACGTGGTAATTCACTCACGAGTCGAACCTCTCTTGGCCGCTTGAAATCGGCGAGTTGTTTTTCACAAGCTTCGGATACCTTAGCCGCCAGGTCGTTCGGCGCGTTCAAGGTTGGCAGAACAAAGACCACCGGCACTTCATCCAGCATGGGATGTTTTTTGGCGACCACGGCACACTCATGCACGCCCACTACCGTCGAAATCACTCGTTCAATTTCGGAGGCTGCAACGTTTTCACCACCCACCTTCAACATATCCTTGTCTCTATCGCCAAATTGAATCGAGCCGTCGATCAACAAGTTGACACGATCTCCAGTTCTAAACCATCCTTCAGGATCAAAACTTTCGGCCGTCGCTTTTGCATTGCCCAAGTACTCTTGAAACAAAGACAAACCGCGCACACCACGGATCAACAGTTGTCCGGAGCCTCCAGGCAAAATCGCCCGTCCCTCGCGAACCGGCACGGAATCATCTTCCATGATCGCAATTTCATATTCCGGCGCGGGTCGTCCGATGGCCAGAGAGATATTGGGCAAGTGAATATGCCCGACGATGCCATGGGTAATGGTCTCTGTCATCCCCCACCAGCCTAAGGTTTTCAACTTAAAGTGATCTTCAATCGCGGAGGAGTGAATGCCCATGCCCCAGAAGCGATAGCGATGATCGCCCGGAACCTCTTGGGTCATTAGCGCTTTCACACAGAATGGTATTTGTGAGGTCCAGGTACAGCCATGGGTCAATGACGTCGCCCAGAATCGGCTAGTGGAAAAGCGCGGCACGACGACTGCGCTACAGCCCACCCATAGGCTCGCCAACACTGAGTAGGCTTGGGCATTGGTGTGAAATAAGGGCAGATGAACGAGATGCACATCGTCGGGGCGCAGATCTTCATGGGTCGCATTGATACGTGCACCCCACAACGCATTTGCATGGGTCCAAAGTACGGCCTTCGGCCTGGACGTTGTTCCCGAAGTGTACTGAATACTGCACGGGGCTAGGGGTTCAGGCGCACGGTGAGGCGGCGCCTGCGCATCCAGGGAATCAAAGTGATCGGATGGGTCGACAGGTGAATCACTTGGCGTGCCACTGTCGTGACTGATCACCACCATCCAACGCAAGGCCTTGCAGTTCGCGGCCACTCGTTGCGCGAACTTTGGCTGGGTGATCGCGCAGACTGCGCCACAGTGCTCAGCATAATAAGTTAATTCGTCGTCGGCAGCACGCGCGTTGGTGGTCACTGCAATAGCGCCAATCCATGCGCAGGCGTACCACGCCAACAAAGCCTCAGGACAATTCTCGAGATGAATCATCACGAAATCGCCAGGGCAAATTCCGCGCTTTGCCAAGCCACCCGCGATGCGGCCCACTTTTTCATAGAACTGAGCGTAAGTGATGGTCTGCAAGGGGGCATCGAAAGGCTCCCAAATCACAAAGGGATGATCCCGCCGTAGTCTTGCTCGGTTGGCCAGCAACCAGGGCACATCCATCCCGGAGAAAGGATGCTGATCGGACGGGTGAAGCTGAAGTCTCATTCAAAACACCTCAAAAAAAGCCAAAGCTTGGTGGGGTTGGTAACACTATTGT
>JANLRI010000522.1:0-13084 GCA_031361565.1 Betaproteobacteria bacterium
TATGCCGACCGGATGACCGACTCGATGAAGCGTGCGATTGGTGAGACCGATCGCCGCCGCGTCAAGCAGGTTGCGTTCAACACATTGCACGGCATTGTGCCGGTAGGAGTTCGCAAGCAGGTCAGGGAATTAATTGATGGTGTTTACGATCCTCGCGAGGCCAAGGAAGAACTTAAGGCCGCGCAAGCTCAAGCGCACTACGAGGTGATGTCTGAAAAGAACATCGCTAAAGAAATTAAACGTCTCGAGAAACTGATGCTCGACCACGCACGGAATCTTGAGTTTGAAAAAGCTGCCAGCGTGAGAGATCAGTTGGGGGCGCTTAAGGAGCAAGTTTTTGGTTCGAACGGAAAAAGCAATGTTGTCCCGTTCGTGGCTGATCGAGCCGCGTAGCCTCTTCAAGTCTTTCTTGAAGAAGCTCGCGGCTATTTTTGGTTTTATTACTCAGGCGGATAGAAAAATGGCAAAAAGGGAACCTCTGTCGTTGGCAATGACTACCAGGGTGTTGTTTGTATGTATGGGGAACATTTGTCGCTCACCCATGGCCGAAGGCGTGTTTAATCACATAGTGCGCCAAGCTGGTCTGGAAGATGTCGTCAAGTGCGATTCAGCAGGCACGCACGCTTTTCATAATGGCGAGCAACCGGATAAGCGCGGCATCACTGCTGCAGCGAAGCGGGGCTACCAGTATGGTGATCATCGTGCACGACGGGTCAAAGAAAAAGACTTCGAAGACTACGATCTCATTCTGGCAATGGATTGGGATAATTTGGCTGCGCTACAGGCAGCCGCTCCGAAGGGCGCTCAACATAAAATTCAATTGCTCATGCGTTTTGCGACGGAACATGAATCGGCAACAATTCCCGATCCGTACTACGGCAACGCACAAGGCTTTGAGCAGTGTCTCGATTACATTGAAGATGCTTGTACTGGTTTACAGGAAGTCGCTAAGCGTCGTGCAACGCAGGTGGCGGCTGCATAAGGTCAGACTTCGTACGCCACCGGCACCTGTGGTGCAAAAAAAGCGGCTTCGGTCGCTTTTTTTGTTTCACGCGTATCAGCCCACCCAACGACGGCCGACCGATTAGCTACACTACGGCCCTGAGGATGCTCAAGCATCGATGGAGACTGTATTGAAACTCAAAATTAATGGTGTGGATCACGAGATCAAGTCCGCACCCGATACTCCCTTGTTGTGGGTGCTGCGCGATGAGATTAAACTCACCGGAACCAAGTTTGCTTGCGGTATCTCCGCTTGTGGAGCGTGTACGGTGCAAGCTGATGGCAGCCCGATACGCAGTTGCGTGATGCCCATACAAGCGCTCGAAGGTAAGTCGATCAAGACCATTGAAGGCTTATCGAGTGATCGCTCCCATGTTCTGCAAAAAGCATGGATTGCCCAGCAAGTACCTCAATGCGGTTATTGCCAATCAGGTTTTTTGATGGCGGCAGATGCTTTGCTTCGCGTTAAGCCCAAGCCCAGTGATGCTGATATCGATGCCGCCATCACCAATATTTGCCGCTGCGGCACTTATCCGGCAATGCGAGTCGCCATCAAACAGGCCGCGGAGATGAAGTCATGAGCGAGCGCAGAATGTTTACTGACGGTCAGGCGGTTCGACCCAAGCGTTGGGGGCGCCGCGTTTTTATCATCACCGCGGGTTTAATTGGCGGCGGTCTTGCTGTGGGTGCGGGCTATGTCGGGAACAAGCTTTCTAAGGACAAGACGTTTAAGTTGCCTGTACCAGAAGGGGGCGGGACCTTTGGCGCTTGGCTGACCATTGATAAGAACGGCGCCGTCGATGTGGCGATTCCCAATCAGGAAATGGGGCAGGGCATTATGTCCACCATTGCCATGATCGCCGCTGAAGAGCTGGATTGTGATTTAACTAAGCTCAGCGCTTCGCAAGCACCGGTGCACGCGGTATACGCCAACCCGCTGGTTTTGCTGGATGGTCTGCCGTTTCGGCCTGAAGATGATGGCTTAGTTGCGAGCAGTGGCCGTTGGACCATGGACAAAGTGTTGCGGGCTTTGGGCGTACAAGCCACTGGTGGCTCGACCTCTACTCGAAACGCATTTATGGCGATACGCCAAGCCGGTGCGTCTGCACGAGCGGCCTTGGTCGCTGCGGCCGCACGACAGTTCGGCGTAGATGCCGACAAACTACAAGTCGCTAACGGCCTGGTCACGGATAAGGTGAGTGGCAAGTCACTGAGCTTTGGTGAACTGGCTGCTGAAGCCTCCACCATTCCCATCATGGGCGAACTCAAGAAACCCGAGAACTTCAAGCTCATCGGCAAAGGCATGCCGCGCTTGGATGTGCCCGCTAAAACAGATGGCTCGGCACAGTTTGGTATCGATGTTCGCCAAGACGGGCAGGTCTATGCAGCCATCGTACACGCACCTAAATTGGGTTCCAAGCTGAAGAGCGTGGAGCTTATCGAGAAACGTCCCGGCGTTTTGCAAGTTGTGAAAGGTGAAGCGTTTTACGCCGTCATCGCTGAAAGTTATTGGCAGGCTAAGAGTTCGCTCAGCAAGGTCAAGGCCGAGTGGTTAGAGGGCCCGGACAGCAAGATGTCAAGCGGCGAGGTCTTTGGCCGCTACGCCTCGGCGATTGATAAGGGAGGTTTGAGCGAGTATGAATCGCGTGGCGATTTCAAGGCTGCTATGGGCGTCGCCAAAACCAAGATCAGTGCCGAGTACCGCGTCCCGTTCTTGGCACATGCGCCGATGGAGCCCCTTAACTGCACGGTACTCATCAAAGACGGAAAATGCACGGTTTGGGCGGGCAATCAGTCACCTACTTTGGTGAAGTGGTTTGCGCAAAAGGTGAGTGGTTTTAGCGGTGACGCTGTGGAGGTTCATACCCCCTATCTTGGCGGGGGTTTTGGCCGACGGGCAGAACCTGACTTCATTGTTGAGGCTGTAGAAATTGCCAAAGCGCTACCCGGTCGGCCGGTTCAAACACTTTGGTCTCGAGAGGAAGATATTCGCCAAGACGTTTATCGCCCGGCGGCGCTCTCCCGCTTTGAGGCCGGATTTGATGACAAGGGCAAGTTACTTGCCTGGCATCACCGCATTGCCGGGCCTTCGGTGGCCGAGGCCTTTACGCAGCGCATGATGCCGGACGCCGGTGGTGGCCTCCAGGACAAAACCAATGCGGAGGGCGCAACTTTCTTGCCATACGACTTCCCAAGCCTAAAAGTTGAGCACGCCAAAGTGCCCGTACCCATGCGGGTTGGGTTTTGGCGAAGTGTCGGCCATAGCTTTAACGCTTTTTTCGCGGAAAGTTTCCTTGATGAATGCGCCTTAGCGTCCAAGTTGGATCCGATGGTCTATCGGCGCCAGTTACTTACTCAGCAGCCGCGTTACTTGAAAGTTCTCGATGAAGTGGCAAGGCTTTCACAATGGGACAAGCCTCTTGCGGCGAGCGAGGGCAAAAGAGTCGGGCGGGGGGTTGCCATTGCTGAAAGCTTTCATTCCATCGTCGCAGAAGTTGCTGAAGTGGAGGTGTCCTCCGATGGCGCAATTCGGGTTCGCAAAGTATTTGCAGCGGTCGATTGTGGTTTGGGTATTGATCCGGTTAACATTCGCGCGCAAATCTCGAGCGCGATCATTTACGGGCTGACTGCCGCACTTTATGGACGAATTGATTTTGAAGACGGCGCCGTAAGGCAGGGCAATTTCAATGACTATCCCATGTTGACCATGGGGGCATGTCCCTTAATTGAAACCGTTATTGTCAATAGCACCGCGGATCTTGGCGGGATTGGAGAGGTAGGTACGCCGCCCATTGCGCCAGCCGTCGCGAACGCGGTTTTCCAGGCTACGGGCCGACGTCTACGGGAGCTACCACTCAAGCTCCCTTAGACCGAATTAGTCTTTTATTCCGTGTTTGTCTAACTAATTTGTTTGTCATGGACAAAGACCCTTTGGCCGAAACGGATTCTCGACTAAAATAGTCGGGATAGACCTATAGTGGAGGTTGATCTTCTACGTTTCTCGGGGCTGATTATGAGATTGACGACTAAAGGACGGTTTGCAGTGACGGCGATGATTGACTTGGCAATGCGTGAATCGCAAGGCCCGGTAACCTTGGCGGGCATTAGTCAGCGCCAGGGCATTTCGCTCTCTTACTTGGAGCAGTTGTTCGGAAAACTTCGTCGTAACGACTTGGTTGAAAGTACACGCGGTCCTGGTGGAGGTTATACGCTGGCTCGCTCGGCGCGTGATATTTCAGTGTCTGAAATTATTGTTGCTGTCGACGAACCGCTCGATGCTACTCAATGCGAAGGCAAGAAAAATTGTCATCAAGACGGGCCCTGTATGACCCATGATCTGTGGTCCAGGCTCACCGATAAAATGGTCGAGTTCTTGAACTCAGTCACCTTGGCCAGCCTCGTGGATCAGCAGCGAGATCGCGACCCACGCAAACAAGTACGCGAAGTGTCGGTGCTCCGTGAGCACCGCGCGGCCCTCGAATTTCCAACCTCGACGCTTCAAACTATTTCTCTCGACAACGGTCGTATTACTACTCTTCAGGGGACTGAGCCTTAATTATGCAAATGCCGATTTATCTCGATTACTCTGCAACTACACCGGTCGATGATCGTGTGGTCGACAAAATGTTGCCTTATTTGCGGCAAAATTTTGGTAATCCTGCCTCGCGCAGTCATGCTTACGGTTGGGATGCAGAAAAGGCGGTTGAAGATGCTCGCGTCGAAGTCGCCAAGTTGGTGGGTTGTGACGAGAAAGAGATCGTTTGGACTTCTGGTGCGACAGAGTCCATCAATCTAGCCCTTAAAGGTGCCGCGCACTTTTACAAGGACAAGGGCAAGCACATCATCACGGTAAAAACCGAACACAAGGCAACCTTGGATACGGTGCGAGAGCTTGAGCGCGAAGGCTTTGAGGCGACTTACCTCGATGTGCTGCCCAATGGACTCATTGATTTTAAGACGCTGGAAGCTGCCATTCGTCCGGACACGATTCTGATTTCGGTGATGTTTGTGAATAACGAGATCGGCGTGGTACAAGACATTCCGGCGATTGGTGAGCTGTGCCGCAGCAAGGGTATTTTGTTCCATGTGGATTCTGCCCAGGCGACTGGCAAAGTGCCGGTGGATTTGAATGTCCTGAAGGTTGACTTAATGTCCTTCTCGGCGCACAAGACCTATGGCCCAAAGGGCGTGGGTGCGCTTTATGTGCGCCGTAAGCCAAGAGTTCGTATTGAAGCCCAAATGCATGGTGGAGGCCACGAGCGCGGTATGCGCTCGGGAACCTTACCTACCCATCAAATCGTGGGAATGGGCGAGGCGTTTCGCCTGGCACGCCTGGAAATGGGCACTGAGAACGAGCGCGTACGTATGTTACGCGATCGTTTGATGGCCGGCCTGAAAGCCATTCCAGAGATTTACGTCAATGGCGATCTTGAACGTCGTGTTCCGCACAACCTTAACGTCAGTTTTAACTTCGTTGAAGGTGAATCCTTGATGATGGGAATGAAAACTATTGCGGTCTCAAGCGGTTCGGCCTGTACTTCAGCGAGCCTGGAGCCCTCGTATGTGTTGCGTGCCTTGGGACGAAGCGACGAGTTGGCGCATAGCTCGATTCGCTTTTCGGTGGGACGATTTACGACCGTTGAAGACGTCGATCACGCCATTAAGGTATTGAACGATAAAGTCGGAAAATTGCGCGAGATGTCACCGCTTTGGGAAATGTTCCAAGAAGGCGTGGACTTGAATACCGTGCAATGGGCCGCACATTAGAATTAAAGTACGAATGACTGTACGGATAATAAACGTACGAGCATAGTTGAAAAGTTGGAGAGAATCATGGCATATAGCGACCAAGTAGTAGAACATTTCGAGAACCCCCTCAATGTGGGTGCGTTTGACAAAGCCGACCCTCACGTCGGAACCGGCATGGTGGGTGCGCCTGCCTGCGGTGACGTGATGAAGTTGCAGATCAAGGTGAACGATCAGGGCATTATTGAAGATGCCAAGTTCAAAACCTATGGATGTGGCTCCGCGATTGCCTCGTCTTCACTCGTTACTGAGTGGGTAAAGGGTAAAACCCTGGACGAAGCCATGGGTCTTAAAAACTCCCAGATTGCTGAAGAATTGGCCCTGCCACCGGTGAAGATTCACTGCTCTATCCTCGCCGAAGATGCGATTAAAGCGGCGATCTTGGATTACAAGGCCAAGCACGTCCAAAACACTGTTGCCCAAGCGGCCTAAGTTATGGCTGTAACCCTTACCGAAGCCGCTGCAAACCACGTGACCCGTTTCTTAGAGAAACGCGGCAAGGGGGTGGGTTTGCGATTAGGTGTGAAAACTACAGGTTGCTCTGGCTTGGCCTACAAGCTTGAGTATGTTGATGAGTTGGGCTCTGAAGATCAGCCCTTCGAGAGTTACGGCGTGAAGCTCTTGGTCGACCCAAAGAGCTTGGCTTACATTGACGGCACGGAGTTGGATTTTGTGAAGGAAGGCCTCAATGAAGGCTTCAAATTTAACAACCCTAACGTGAAGAGTGAGTGCGGTTGCGGCGAATCTTTTAAAGTATAAAGTCGCTGGCTGATTGCAAGCTCTCCAAAAAAACTACTTTGAATTGCTCGGTCTACCCAAGCGATTTGCGCTCGATCCTACAGATTTGGAGCGTGCTTATCTTACTTTGCAGCAAGTCGTACACCCAGATCGATTTGCGGGGGCCGGTGACACGCAGCGACGTCTGGCCCTGCAGCTTGCCGCGCAAGTTAATCAGGCTCATCGAGTATTGAAGTCGCCCGCCAGTCGTGCGGCCTACATGTGTGAACTGGAGGGCGTAGACGTGGGGCTGGAAAGCAATACATCCATGCCGACTGAATTCTTGATGCTGCAGATGGAATGGCGAGAGACCCTCGACGAGCCTGGGCTTGATTCTGCGGGGCTTGTTAAACTGCGTGCCGAAGCGCAGTCCAAGGCGATAGATAGCCAGAGGCGACTGCAAAGCCTGATCGATGACGAGCACGACCTTACGGCGGCCGCTGGCCTGACCCGTCAGTTAGTTTTCATCGAAAAGTTTTTAGAAGATTTGAGCCAACGAGGTTGAGTTGTTACTGCAGATTTCCGAGCCTGGCGAATCGCCAGACCCTCACGACCGAAAACTTGCCATTGGTATTGATCTAGGCACCACCAATTCTTTGGTGGCGACGGTGCGTTCCAGCATTTCCGAAGTACTTGAGGACGAACACGCGCATGCCTTAGTGCCCTCGGTGGTGCGCTATGCTGAAGACAATACGGTGCAAGTGGGTCATGAGGCCTTAGCGCAGGCGCGGGTTGATCCAAAGAATACGATTGTGTCGGTCAAGCGACTGATGGGTCGGGCCTTAGCGGATGTAGACACTTCTCACCTGGCCTACGACTTGGAAGGTGCAGATCAGGGCGTGTTGCGCTTGAAGACGCGTCGTGGCTCGCTTACCCCGATTGAAATTTCAGCGGAGATCCTGAAGCGCTTACGCAGTATCGCTGAGGCCAGGCTCGGGGGTGAGATTGATGGCGCAGTGATTACCGTGCCCGCATACTTTGATGACTCGCAGCGTCAAGCGACTAAGGACGCCGCCGCGCTAGCCGGGATTAAAGTGTATCGCCTGCTCAATGAGCCCACGGCGGCGGCTTTAGCCTACGGGCTTGATAATGGTTCTGAAGGCTTGTACGCCATTTATGACCTCGGCGGCGGCACTTTCGATGTGTCCATTCTGCGCCTTACCAAGGGTGTCTTTGAAGTGGTCGCCACAGGGGGCGACTCGGCGCTCGGTGGCGACGACTTTGATCAAGCCATTGTGGAATGGGCCCTGAAGGAAACCGGCTTTACGCTCACTAATCCCTATGATCAGCGTGCCTTGCAATTGGAAGCGCGCCGGGTGAAAGAAGTTTTGTCTTCGGCTGAGACGACCAGTTTCGCGGTACAGCTCGATGACGCCAGCTTAGTGAAGCTGCCCCTTAGCCGGATGCACTTTGCCGAGCTCACGGCTCCTTTACTGGCTCGAACGGTGACCGTCACGCAGTCTGTCCTCAAGGATGCCCGTTTGGGCACCGCCGAGATTAAGGGGGTAGTTCTGGTCGGGGGCTCTACACGCATGCCGCAGGTTCGCCAAGCGGTGAAGGCCCTGTTTGGCAAGGAACCTTTGACCAATCTCGACCCCGATAAGGTTGTCGCGCTCGGCGCCGCGACTCAGGCAAACTTGTT
This sequence comes from Betaproteobacteria bacterium, assembly GCA_031361565.1. Taxonomy (GTDB): domain Bacteria; phylum Pseudomonadota; class Gammaproteobacteria; order Burkholderiales; family Burkholderiaceae_E; genus JAPOKJ01. The sequence goes on from JANLRI010000522.1 coordinate 8,228, forward strand.
GGCGGGCAACAAATCGGCAGACGACAATTGGTTATTGCTTGATGTGATTCCACTGTCCCTGGGTCTGGAAACCTATGGTGGATTAGTTGAGAAGCTTATTCCTCGCAACTCCACCATTCCCTTGGCGCGCGCGCAAGAGTTCACGACCTTCAAAGATGGCCAAACCGCAATGGCCATCCATGTGGTGCAAGGTGAGCGCGAGTTGGTCAACGACTGTCGCTCGCTCGCGCGTTTTACTTTGCGAGGACTGCCACCCATGGTGGCCGGGGCAGCCCGTATTCGCGTCACCTTTCAAGTGGATGCTGATGGACTGCTTTCAGTAACGGCTTGTGAGACGCTGTCCGGAGCCCGAGCCGAAGTCTCGGTCAAGCCTTCTTATGGCCTGAGCGATGACGAAATCGCCAACATGCTGCAGTCTGCATTCAACGCGGCCGGTAGCGACATGGAGGCCCGCGCTTTGCGCGAGCAACAGGTCGACGCTGAGCGCTTAGTCGAAGCCACTGTCGCGGCCCTGGCTGAGGACGGAGACCTGCTCGGCAGCGTCGAGCATAGTGCGATGGATGCCTTGGTGCGGCGTCTCAGAGAGGCAACGATTCAAACGGATCGCACGGCTTTGCAATCAGCGACCGAGGCATTGTCCCGGGGTACCGAGGATTTCGCGGCCAAGCGCATGGACAAGGCCATTGCCCGTGCCCTTTCCGGTAAATCCGTCACAGATCTATAACAGGATAGTTTCATTTCATGCCATTAATTACGGTGCTACCTCATGACAAGCTGTGCCCAAACGGGGCGAGCTTTAACGTTGCCGAGGGTGAAAGCCTTTGCACAGCTTTGCTGGCGAATCACGTCGATATTGAACATGCCTGCGACCAGTCTTGTGCCTGCACCACTTGCCATGTGATCATCAAGCAAGGCTTTAACAGCCTTCATGCTTCCGAAGAAAAAGAAGATGATCTGTTGGATCGAGCCTGGGGCTTAAGTTCGCAGTCACGTTTGTCTTGTCAGGTGAAAGTGGCGACAGCGGATCTCACCGTCGAGCTGCCCAAGTACACGATTAATCACGCGCGCGAATAGTGCGATCTGAGGTGCGATCTGTGCCTCGACACTTACGCATTTGCTGACGGCAAAGCGGTTCGCCAGATTAAAAGGGAGTAAGGATAATGAGTAAACCATTGAAATGGACCGACACCTTGGATATTGCGATTGAGTTGGTGGAGGCTCATCCCGATGTTGATCCTAAGACGATTCGCTTTACCGAGCTACACGCGGTGGTGATGGCCCTGCCAGATTTTTCGGATGATCCAAATCGCTCAGGCGAGAAGATCTTGGAAGCGATTCAGCAAGCCTGGATTGATGAGAAAGACTAATTCTTTAATGACGCTACCTCGGAACCAAGGCCAATCTTCTTGAGAATTTGTCTAGCGGTTTGAGAGGCGGTGCCTTGATCGCCACGAACGATCAGGGCCGGGTTCTCTGGTACGTCATAGAGGCTGTTCAGTCCGGTCATGTTTGGGATCAGCCCGCTGCGGGCTTTTTTGTAGAGCCCCTTGACATCGCGTTGCTCACAAACTTCGAGCGAAGTGTCAACGTAGATTTCTACGAAACTGTCCTCTCCAATCAGTACTTTGGCCATCTCACGCTCCCGGCTAAACGGCGAGATGAATGCCGTCAAAACAATCATGCCCGCATCGAGCATGAGCTTGGCGACCTCTGCAATCCGCCGAATATTTTCGACCCGATCCGCGTCTGAAAAGCCGAGATCCTTGTTTAAGCCCTGACGGACATTGTCACCATCCAAAATATAGGTACGCAAGCCTTGTTGATGCAACTCTATCTCAAGAGCATTGGCGATGGTGGATTTGCCCGAGCCCGAAAGGCCGGTAAACCATATCACCCGACCAACATGGCCATTCAACTTTTCTCTCTCAATCCGTGTGATAGAAAGCATCTGCCGATGAACATTTTGAGAGCGACGAAGGCTATGCTGAATCATTCCCGCCGCAATGGTTGCCCGACTCATTTTGTCGACAAGAATAAAACTCCCGAAGGCTTTTGAATGGTCGAATCGATCAAAAACCAGCCCTTTGCTGAGTGCAACATTACAGACACTGATGTCGTTCAGCTCGAGCGTTTTACTGGCCTCCAGGCCTTGAGTGTCAACGTTGACCCTATGTTTGATGCTGGTCACCGAGGCTGAGGCCCATTGAGTCGCAAGCTTAATATCGTAGGAGCGTCCAATCAGCCCGGCGTCTTCGTTCATCCACACCAGGGTCGCCTGGAATTGATCGGTGATCCCCAGGGGCTCGCGTGCAAGACACAGCACGTCCCCCCTGGAGGCGTCGATCTCTTTGTTTAGCCGCAAGGTAATGGCGTCGTCTGTTTGCGCATCCGCCAACGGTCCGTCCATCGTGACGATCTCTGCGACAAGAGCCGTTTGACCCGTTTGGCAAACCAGGACTTCATCACCCACTTTGACACTGCCTTGCGCGACCGATCCGCTCAGTCCTCGGAAACTCGAATTAGGGCGGTTAACCCACTGGACTGGAAAAGCGAAGCGCTTGACGTCGGAAGGATCTGGTTTAAAAGTCTCCAGAAATTCCATCAGGGTTTGGCCAGAAAACCAAGGCATCCGTGATGAACGCCGGGTAATATTGTCCCCCTCTAAGGCGCTTAAAGGTATCGCCGTGATGCTTTTGAGATTTAAGGAGGCTGCGAACTCAAGAAAGTCGGCCTCAATCGCTTGAAAGGTTCGGGCATTAAAATTAACTAGATCCATCTTGTTCACGGCAAGGACGACATGCCGAATTCCCATCAGCGAGACCAAATTGGCGTGTCTTCTGGTTTGCGTTAGAAGCCCTTTGCGCGCGTCAACCAAGAGCAGTGCCAGGTCTGCGGTAGAGGCGCCCGTGATCATATTTCTCGTGTATTGCTCATGACCAGGAGTGTCGGCAACGATAAACTTCCGTCTGCTATTGGAAAAATAACGGTAGGCGACGTCGATGGTGATGCCCTGTTCCCTTTCTGCTGAAAGTCCATCCACAAGCAAGGCAAAATCGATATTTTCACCTTGAGTGCCGTAGCGTTTAGAATCGCTTGCCAAAGATCGAGCCTCATCCTCATGAATTTGACTCGACTCCCAAAGCATGCGTCCGATCAGTGTGCTTTTCCCATCGTCTACACTGCCGCAGGTGATGAAACGTAGGAGGTCCTGTTGGGCCTGTTGACGAAAATAGGTTCCGATCAAACGCCCGCGCGCTGGTTTCCTCATCAGAAGTAGCCTTCCTTTTTTTTGCGCTCCATACTGGCCGGTGCATCGCCATCAATGCTTCGTCCCTGCCGTTCGCTTTCGTGCGCGTTAGCCAACTCCAAAATAATCTCGGCCACTGTTTTGGCTTCTGACACGAAACCGCCAGAAAGCGGGTAGCAACCTAAGGTTCTGAAGCGAATCATTTTTGCACTTACGGTCTCGGAGCTACCCATGCGCATGCGTGCGTCATCGATCAGAAAGTAGGCACCGTCTCGTTGCACCATCGGCCGCACCTTGGCAAAATAAAGCGGCACTACGGGAATATTTTCCTGATAAATGTATTGCCAGACATCGAGCTCAGTCCAGTTCGATAATGGGAAAACGCGAATGCTCTCACCCTTGGCTTTGCTGGCGTTATAAAGGTTCCACAGTTCGGGGCGTTGGTTTTTTGGCTCCCATTGATGGTTGGCACTTCGAAACGAGAAAATCCTCTCTTTCGAGCGAGACTTTTCTTCGTCGCGTCTTGCACCTCCAAAGGCCAGGTCAAACCGGTGCAAATCAAGCGCCTGCTTCAGGCCCTCAGTTTTCGTAATGTCCGTATGCATCGCTGAACCGTGATCAAAGGGGTTGATATCGTGTTCAATCGCATCAGGATTGGTGTGTACCAAGAGCTTCATGCCGCTATCGCGCGCAATGAGTTCTCGAAACAAATACATTTCGCGAAACTTCCAACGAGTATCGATATGCAACAATGGAAAGGGTGGTGCCGCAGGAAAGAATGCCTTTCTGGCCAAGTGCACCAGGACTGAACTATCTTTACCAATGGAATAAAGCATCACGGGATTCAGAGACTCCGCAAAAGCTTCACGAATGATGTGGATACTCTCTTGCTCCAAACGCCTTTGATGAGGTGACATCGCTACCGATCGAACCTGCTCTCTTGGTCGGCCGGCTTGTATTACGCCCCTACCTTTGTCCATTTCCAGGACTGGTGGATACGCCAATAGACTGACCGTCAAGCCAGCTGTTGGCGGCAGGTGCCGACAAATTTCCACCAGAGCACCATGAGGGAAAATGACGAGTTCCTTGTCGAAATGAAGTAGTAACTGTTGCAATGCTTTTGCAAGCGACTGAGATGTTATTTTTTTGCCCCTACAAGGAACCCAGCAGCGTGCGCCGCGTGCGCTATTCAGGTGAAGACACTGCGCGCCATCGGGCAAACGAAAGAGTTGAGCAAACAACACGAGATGACGATAGCGACGGGCGCGATCAAGCTCCCAATTTAGTACCGTCGGCGTGGGCTTTTGAAAGTTCTCGTCCGACAAATTCTCGACCGACAGTTCGGGGGGTAGGATACCCATCTCATGCAGGCGTCGCTCAGCGGTACGCTTCGTATGGACCAAACCTTTGAGTCGCAAATGTTCAAAAGCGCGGGCCGTATCCCAAATACCCGGGGCATCGAGTCCGTGAACAAGATCATTCCGCATGGTTTTGAAGTGTCGCAATTTGCATTTATGATTAATTTATCTAGTAATGCTGATTCAATCAATGTAAATTTTGGATATTCTAGATAAAACTCTCCAAATGCGACAAATTCCACAAACCCCGGA
>JANLRI010000549.1:0-2623 GCA_031361565.1 Betaproteobacteria bacterium
AAGAGCGCGAGCAGTTGCGCACCGCCATGTCCTACCCCAAGGAATCGGTGGGCGCGCGCATGGACTTTGATTTAGTCAAAGTACGTGAGGATTTGAGCCTCGAAGTGGTCTTACGTTATTTGCGTCGCTTCGATGCCTTGCCTGATCACACCGATAAAGTTTTCGTGGTGGATCGCGAGGACAACCTGCTGGGCACCTTGTCGCTTGACCGACTCCTGGTGAACGAGCCGGACGTCATGGTTGAAAACGTGATGGCCCGGGATGTCATGACGCTCAATGCTTTGGATGCGGCCAGTGAGGCGGCCAAAGCGTTCCAACGCTATGACCTGGTCTCGGCTCCCGTGGTTGCGCCGGGCGGGCGCTTGATCGGCCGTTTGACCATCGCCGCCGCGGTTGACGTGATTCAGGAAGAGGGCGATGCTGACATCTTGAATCAAGCAGGTTTGCGCGAAGACGAAGATTTGTTCGCGAGCGTGTGGGCCTCGGCCAAGAACCGCTGGCTGTGGTTGGGGCTGAATTTGTGCACCGCCTTTTTCGCCTCGCGAGTGATTGGCGCGTTTGAAGGTACGATCAGCAAAGTGGTGGCCTTAGCCGCTCTCATGCCGATCGTCGCGGGTATTGCCGGAAACTCAGGTAATCAAACCATGACCTTGGTCATTCGCTCGCTGGCCCTCGGGCAAACCAATGCCTCAAATGCGCGTCGTCTCATCATTAAGGAACTTGCCATTGCGGGCACGAATGGCGTGATGTGGGGAACCCTTGCTGGGTTGTTCGCCTGGTGGCTCTATAACGATACACCGTTTGGAATGACGCTCGGCTTCACCATGATGCTTGCGATGATCCTGAATCTACTTCTGAGCGCTGTCGTAGGTATGGTGGTGCCCCTGGCTTTACAACGCCTTGGGCGTGATCCAGCAATGGGCTCATCGGTGCTTCTAACGTTCAGCACCGACAGCATGGGGTTCTTCATCTTTTTAGGGTTAGCGACGCTTTTCTTCCGCTAAACTGCCCTTCGACTGGTGCGGGCTGACGGCCTCAAACCCAGAACAAATAAAGCAGCATCAGAACAGCACTGAGGCTCATTACCCCAAGGACGACCCGTTCGATAATGAGTTCGTTTCCCATGGTTTTATGAGCCTGCAGTGTCCTTGCGTTGCTAGGTTGTTTCACTCGAAAAAGGCGATTTAGTAATTAAGGGCATGGCTCTTCGGTGCCATGGCAAGTTCACTGCGTACTTCGGCACGTGTCTTAGCGCTACCTGGAGCTGTTTTTACGGTCAAGGTATCGATGTTTAGTTGAACCGGGCCTTTTTCAACCATGGTGGCCGCTGAGGCGCTCGAAGGCGCTGACTTGTACACCAGGGTGTCGATATTTAATTGTGCCGCTGACACAAGATTGGCGCCGAGGCCAAGAGCAAGAGAGGCGGCAATGGTGGCGAGTTTAGAGGTGTTCATGGTTGATTTCCTGGAGTAAAAAAAGTGGATCTAACAGCTTTTGCACTCACCTTAAATTCATGTGAGCTACAGTGATTCAGTCAGCTGGCCGATGGCTTTCTTACTCTCGATTCGGGATCGTGTTGAACTCGCAGAGGTCTCGAAATGGTCACATGGGGAAACCCTAATTTCATTGCACACTCCCAGCGATGATCCCGGCCATCGAAGCCAGCTCCATTTTGTTATCGTGAATTTTGCTCGCTCGAAGTGTTGTTTTTCAACGGTTTTGAATAAAAGTGAGCCGCTGCTTGTTGCGAATTACCCCTACTCCTCTAAAATTCTCAAAATAACAAAATTCGAACAACTCAATTTATCAATCGGAGAATTCTTTGAAATCAAAAGTCATTGCTCTTGCCTTGGCAAGCTTAGGTGTTTCAGCGGCCCATGCTCAGACCGACACAGTCTCGATATTTGGGGTGTATGACGCCGCCGTATTGTTCGCGCGTGCCAGCGGCCCTGGTTCCGCAATTTTGCTATCTCCTGACGGGAATACCTCGAGTCGTTTTGGTTTTCGCGGTTCAGAGGACCTTGGTGGAGGCTTGAAAGCTAACTTTTGGCTCGAAGCCGCCTTCAATTCGGACACTGGCACAGGTGCCAACACAAGTACCAACAACAAAGATTCTGTGGGTTCGGGCGGACTGACCTTTGGTCGGCGTTCGACTCTTGGTCTATCAGGCGGATGGGGCGAAGTGCGCCTAGGTCGCGACTACGTACCCAGCTTTACGAATTTGACGACAGCAATGCACCCATTTGGAACAAATGGGGTCGGTAACGCGGGCCAGCTATTTTATCCGGTGGCCGCCGGTGGAACGACTGTTCGTACCAATGTCCGTGCCTCCAACTCAATTGGATACTTTACCCCTGACCTTGGCGGGTTTAGCGCCAACTTAATGTGGGCCACCGGTGAGCAGAAGCAGGTCGCCGTGGGTGCTGCCGCTGAAGACGGTGATTATGTGGGTGCTCGTTTGGCCTATGCCAGTGGTCCTTTGAGCATTGCAGGAGCGACCGGAAAAACCAAATACGCTACGGGAGACTTCACTCAAAGCAATTTGGGCGCGAACTACCAGTTCGGACCCGCCAAGTTGATGTATCTCTGGGGGCAAAATAAGGTCGGTGTCACCAAAACTACA
>JANLRI010000584.1:0-4392 GCA_031361565.1 Betaproteobacteria bacterium
TGCCGTGGCGCGCACCAAGAGGCGCCGCCGGCCCCATTTTGCCTTTCGGCGTCACGTGCTTCGAGAAACTCGCGGCGGCGATTTCGCGCGTTTCCGGCGGAATCTCGATCAACACCCAATGAAAGAAGTCTGTTCTAGGCAGATCGGCCGGCACTTCCCGGTCGGCCTGATTGACATCTTCGCCTTCAGACGGCACGGAGCTGTCATGGCAAATTAAGGCAAAAGACTTGACCCCGCTGGGCACTTCAGACCAAGCCAGGTGCGGATTGCGGTTCAGGGAGAGCGTGACATGGTTCTTGGCATCGAGCTTTCCGAAACCAAACTCTTCCGGGATTCGGCCACCGGCCGCAAAAGATTGACTAGTGATATTCATAGGTTTCAGTGTAACGCTGGGCTTGATTTCGGGGTAGCACTTTTTCTCGTTTGTAACCAAAAACTCACTGGTCCATCATTGATCAGTGAGACCTGCATATGGTTGCCAAAGACTCCTGTTTCAATGGAAAGCGCCGGGATTTTTCGCGCTACAGCCTGCGCGACAAAATAATCGAACAGGCGACGAGCCCGCTCAGGTCCGGCCGCAGGCGTAAAACTCGGTCGCGTGCCTGATTGCGTATCCGCCGCAAGGGTGAACTGGGGAACAATCAAGAGACCGACCTCGCCAACGCTTTTATTCAAAGCATGTTTTTGCGCCAACTGTAGCAAAGATACATTCATTTTGCCGTCATCATCGGCAAAAACACGATAACTTAGAAGTTTCTGAAGTAGCTGATCGGCCTCTATTTCGCTGTCTTCGCGCTCTGCACAAAGCAAAATCATGAGTCCGATCCCAATTTTCGCCCTCACTTGGGAATCCACATTCACCTGGGCCTGAGTGACGCGCTGAAGGAAAGTGATCATTTTTCGATTGACCTTTATTGACAAAACAGACCGACCATCGGTTTTGGAGGGGGCTGAAGCAGGTTATTTCTGGTCAAACAGGCCTTCAGCGCTTATAATCCCCCTCCGGGCATCGACCATGCCACTAAGTACGCATTAAGTACGACACTTTGATTTTACCTTTGGGGTTGGGCCGATGCCGCCAATTCAAGAATTCATTTTGACCAAATTTCACGCTGTGCCGTCCAAAGCGAAGTGGAGCGGTGTGGCTATGGCCGGTTTGCTGGGCGCGGCCTTTGCCGCTTACGGTGTTGCGCCAGAGGGCGCAAATGGCTTGCCAGCGCAAAGCGCGTCCAAGCAAGTGACCGAGCTTATTGCGCCCATCAAAAATGCGTCTGCAACGGCTCCCTTACCAGCAGCTTCCCCCGCCGACACCGGCCTTGCGCCCTTCATTGATGTTGCTGCCCCCCAAGAGACTGGCTTGATTGTTCCCGCCGCTGCCGTCGCGACTCCGGTTAAGTTGTCTCCGTCAGTGGCCACTAAAGCAGCGGTCGGCTCTGTGCCCGGCGTGCTCTCTTTGCCACCGCGCCTTGATCGCTTTCTTCAGTCCGAAAAAGTTCGCAAGGGCGACTCCATCGCGAGCTTACTGAGCCGCCTTGGCGCAAGCGATTCCGAACTCCTCAAATTCATTAGCAAGAACCCAGTGGCCCTACCCTTCGCCAAAATCCAGCCTGGGCGTATGGTGCAGGCGGAAATTGGCTCTGAAGGGAAGATCTACTCCCTTCATTATGTGCAGCCTGCGCTTGACGACGAAGACGGCGCCGTGACGCCGGGCACTCGTTTCTCTTTAAGCAGGGGAGATGATGGCTTTTTCGTTAAACAAGAAGCCGCCAAGCTCAGCACTTACACCGATACCAAAGTATTTTCAATTCGCAGCACCCTGGCAGCAGCCGCGGATAGCTCCAAAGTTCCCGAATCTGTCGCCAACCAAATCGTTGACTTGTTTTCAGACGTGATCGACTTCGAAAAAGAAGCGCGCCGTGGCGACCGAGTCAAGGTTATTTATGAAACCTTGGCCGATGCTCAAAGCCTTGAGGCCCCGGTTCCGGGACGGGTTCTGGCGGTCGAGTGGGTAAGCGGTAAGCGCGTTCATACCGCCGTTTGGTTTGGAGACTCCAAGAATCCTGACAGCGGCGAATATTATGCCTTTGACGGAAAAAGCTTGAAGAAGAGCTTCCTTCGCTACCCCATCGAATTCGCGAGAATCAGCTCGGAGTTCTCTGAAGCTCGCAAACACCCTATCTTTAAAGACTGGCGTGCTCATCGCGGCGTTGACTTTGCCGCCCCACTAGGTACCAAAGTGCGCGCCACCGGGGACGGTGCGATTGAGTTTATTGGCACCCAGCGCGGCTATGGCAACGTTATTACCGTGAAGCACGGTAAATTTAGCACCACTTACGCCCATCTTAACGAGTTCACCGAAGGCCTAAAAGTCGGCGTCAAAGTGCGCCAAGGCGACGTGGTTGGCTTTGTGGGTCGTACTGGTTTTGCCACCGGCCCCCATCTCCATTATGAATTCAAAGTCGACGGTGAACAAGCCAATCCGCTGACCGCAGAGCTTCCATCTCGCGGCCCCTTGGATGCGGCGAACAAGAAACTCTTAGCTCAGAAATCAGACCAGGTGAAATCCTTAATGGCACAGTTGGGCACCGCCAAACTTGCTCAATTTCAGTAGATCACTGATTCAAAAAGCTTACTGTTTTCGAAGCCTGGAGCATGAGGTATCGTTAAGACCCAGGTCCATATGAGCGCAAGGTAAAACACCTTGGATACGGTACCCATACGGCCCTCTCAAATTTGCATCGGTCTCATGTCGGGCACAAGCTTGGACGGAGTGGATGGTGCGCTGGTAGAGTTCACATCCCAGCCTGAAGGGCAGGTTCAGCTTAGAACCTTGGCTAGTGCATCGATCAACATACCTTCCGATTTGCAACGCCAACTGCGATCTCTTGCCTGCGGCGAATATTCGGGTTTATCGGGTAAAGGCGCGTCGGCCGCCGACCCCATCGAAGCCGCCGCTCTCGCCGCCAATGCACTTTCAGACCTCTATTTGCGGGTCATTCAAGATCTAAGGGCTCAATCACCGGACTCGTCGGTCCTCGCCATCGGGGCGCACGGACAAACGATTCGACACCGCCCGGAGCTGGGTTTTACACTTCAGCTCATCAACGGCGCGCGCATCGCAGCCTTGAGCGAAATTCCAACGATTTGTGACTTCAGAAGCAGCGATGTGGCCTTGGGCGGGCAAGGAGCTCCGCTGGTACCACTGTTTCATCAGGACGCGCTTGCTTGCCAGGCCGAAACGCGCATCATCCTTAATCTCGGCGGAATCGCCAATCTCAGCGTCCTGGAAGCCGAAAATGTCTTCGGTTTCGACACAGGCCCGGCTAGCACGCTCCTTGACGCTTGGGCACAGTCGCATCTCGGTAAGCCTTTCGACCGAGACGGGGCATGGGCAGCTTCAGGCGCTTGTGAGCAAGGCCTATTGGATCATTTCATGACTGAGCCATATTTTGCGCTCTCGCCACCGAAGAGCACTGGTCGTGAGCTTTTTAGCCCAACCTGGCTGGAAGCGAAGCTGACTTCATTTAAATCTCGCCGACCACTCCCGGCGGCTGATATTCAAGCCACCCTGAGTCAATTAACGGCCCGCTCCATTTCTGAAGCCGCACGAAGGGCAATACCGAGTAAGGCGGACCGTGAGATCGCCTTCTATGCCTGCGGCGGTGGAGTAAGAAATACACAACTGATGAAAGATATTTCAGCCGCTTTGCAGAGCAAATTCGACGCCACTTTTAAGCTTCGAAGTACGAGCGAATTAGGCATTGAAGCACAGCAAATGGAGGCCTGCGCATTCGCTTGGCTGGCTTGGAAACGCTGCGACCAGCAAGCACTAAACTATCGACCGGTGACCGGGTCGAGGCGCCCACACATCGCGGGCGCTCTCTACTTACCCTAAAATGAGCGGCAGCAAAACGCGCGCGCCGCAAGACGCGTCAACCCTAGGCTTAGGCTGAGAACGAAGAGCCACAACCGCAGGTACTGGTCGCATTTGGATTTTTAATCACAAACTGCGATCCATTGATATCGTCTTTATAGTCGATCTCGGCACCCACTAAATACTGGTAACTCATCGCATCGATCAGCAAGGTGACACCGTTTTTGATGAGCGAGGTGTCGTCGTCGTTCACTTCTTCGTCAAACGTAAAGCCATACTGAAAACCAGAGCATCCGCCACCTTGCACAAACACACGCAATTTTAGAGCGTCATTGCCCTCTTCTTCGATGAGAGACTTCACCTTGGCTGCCGCGTTATCAGTAAAAACAAAGGGTGAGGGTAATTCTGCAACGGCATTCATAAAAACTCCATATTTTTCAACGCAATCGAATCAGTAAAATTAGTTCTCGTTACTGGCAGCTAACTTGAGGCCAGGACGCCCATTTTCAAGATGCATG